>PWXJ01000142.1 GCA_003561965.1 PVC group bacterium | reverse complement strand
TCACGAAACCGGGCGAAGCGGCGATCCCCTGGAATATCTTCTCCGCCATCATTCCTCCCCGAATTTCGACCGGACCAGGTCCTCGATCTCCCCGACCGCCTCCTCGGCGTCCGCGCCCCGGGCGATCACCGTCACAGTCGAACCCTGGGGGGCGGCCAGCATCAAGACCCCCATAATGCTCTTGCCGTTGACCTCTTCCCCCCCCCGTTTCAGGATGATCTCGGAACTGAACCGGCTGGTCAGCTGGACGAGCCGGGCGGCGGGCCGGGCGTGAATCCCCAGCTTGTTCTCGATCCTGATCTCTCGAACTATTTCCGGCATAAGATCGTCCCCTTCCCGAAACAGCTTACTTCTCCCGCTGGCTGATTAAATCCCTCACGTTCCGGTCGAGTTCCCGGGCGCTATGGTAGCCCATCCGCTTGATCCGGTGATTGAGCGCGGCGACCTCGATCAGGAGCGCCAGGTCGCGGCCGGGGCCGACCGGGATCAGGATATGGGGGATGTCAACGCCGAGGATGGTGAGATATTCCTCGTCCAGCCCCAGCCGTTCGTATTCCTTCTCCCGTTCCCAGATCTCCAGCGTCACCGCCAGGTCCAGGCGTTTCCGCTGCCGGACGCAGCCGACCCCGAAGAGTTTCCGGACGTCGATGATCCCCAGCCCCCGGATCTCCATATGGAAGCGGGTCAGCTCCGAGCCCTCCCCTTCCAGGTAGGAGCCGTCGATCAGGCGAACGTAGATGTAATCGTCGCTGACCAGGCGGTGGCCCCGCTCGACCAGGCTCAGGGTACACTCGCTCTTGCCCACCCCGCTCTTGCCCCGGATCAGCACCCCGACCCCGTAAACCTCGACCAGGTTGGCGATGATCGAGGTGTGGGGGGAGAAGATCTCCTCGAGAAAGATCGTGCAGAGGTTGAAGAGACGGGTGGTGACCAGGCTGGAACGGAAGACCGGGATCCCGAGCCGGTCGGCCTCGGCGGACAGCTCCCGGGGCGGGACGTAATTCCGGGCCACGATACAGAAAGGAATCTTCTTCCGGAGAAAAGCGCTGATCCTCTTCTTCCGTTCGGCGGCGGAGAGGCTGCGGAGGTAGCTGATCTCCACCTTCCCCAGCACCTGCCCCCTCCGGTGGGCGAAAAAGTCGATATAGCCGGAGAGGGCCAGCCCGGGGCGGTTGATCTCCGAGATCAGGATCTTCCGCTTCAGCCCCTGCTCCCCGGCCACCAGCCTGAGCTGGAGCTTCTCGGCCAGGGAGTCGTAAAATTGCCGGACCGTCAGACCTTTCATAGTAATAACCGGGCAACCGGTTGCTATCTCTCCGGGATCTCCATCAGTCCGAGGGAGCCGTCGTCCCGGCGGAAGATCACGCTCAATCTCCGCGTCTCCGCCGAGCGGTAAAGCAGGAAGGGAAACCGGCTCTCCCGCATCTTCAGGGAGGCCGATCGTTCCTCCAGTTCCTCGATCCGGGCGTCGGGGACCTTGACCAGCAGGGGGATATCCTCGGGCAGGTCCTCGGGCGCGTAGGGAACCTGGACCTTTCCCTTCCGCCTCCGGGAGGACTTTCCCTTGAGCTTCTTCAGCTGCTTCTCCAGCTTCCGGACCGCGCCGTTGATCGCGGTCTGGAGGTTGCGGTGACGGGCCCGGCTGTTGATCTGGAAGTGGCCGGAATGAAGGTTGATCTCCAGTAGGTAACCCGCCTTCTCAACCTCGATCACCAGATGGGCGTCGGCATCCCGGGGCCAGAGATGATCCAGCGATTCCAGTTTCTCACGGGCGTAATCCTTGATCTGATCGTTAACCGAAGCGTGTCGGGCGGTGATGGTGACCGGCATAAGCCATCCTCCTTTTCAATTCTCTCCCCCCGGCCGGACGGACCGGTTTCGCGGGGAGGATATCACATCGTGAACTGTTCACCGAGGTATATCTCCCGGGCCCGGGGGCTGTTGATCAACTCCTCGGAGGTGCCCGAGATCAGGATCCGGCTCTGAAACATAATGTAGGACCGGTCGGTCACCGACAGGGTCTCGCGGACGTTGTGGTCGGTGAGCAGGATCCCCAGCCCGCGCTTTTTCAAATCGACGATGATCTGCTGGACCTCGAAGACCGCGATCGGATCGACCCCGGAGAAGGGCTCGTCGAGAAGAATGAACCGGGGCTCGGTCACCAGGGCCCGGGCGATCTCCAGCCGCCGCCTCTCCCCTCCCGAGAGCATATAAGCCTTGCTCTCGGCCAGGTGATGGATCCCGAGTTCCTGGAGCAACTCCTCCATCCGGGCTTTCCGCTCCCGCCGGCCCATCTTCAGGGTCTGGAGGATCGACATTATATTCTCCTCCACGGTCAGGTTCCGGAAGACCGAGGGTTCCTGGGAGAGATAACTCATCCCCAGCCGGGCCCGGCGGGACATCGGGTAGTGGGTGACGTCCTGCCGGCGGAAGAAAACCCGGCCCCGGTTGGCCCGGATCAGGCCGACGATCATATAGAACGACGTGGTCTTCCCGGCCCCGTTCGGGCCGAGCAGGCCGACGATCTCCCCCTGGTTGACGTGGAGGCTGACCCGGTCCACCACCCGGCGCTTCTTGTATACCTTGACCAGGTTTTCCGCCCGGAACAATTCCATCGCTCTCTCTGAACTCTGGGTTCTCAGTGGTGAATATCGCGGCGGGTGAATTTAGAGACCGATCTGAAAGTCGCCCTCCGGGTGATATTCCAGGGACGGAGCATCTTCCACTTCCATCTCCTGTTTATCGAGATAGAAGGTGATCACGCCGCCGCGCACGGTATCCCCGCCGAAGCTGACCGAAGCCTCCCCGATCAGGACCGTCTTCTTCTCGGCGGGATAATAGATCATCCTCTCGGCCCGGCCGGTCCGGCCTTCGGCTTCGAACCGGACATTTCCCTCCCCCTCGGTTTTCTCCACTGACTGGCCGTCCGGGGAAAAGAAGACGATCAGACGGTCGGACCGGATCGTCCCCCGGGGATTTTGCACCAGAACATTATTAAAAAAATATACCAACTGCTCCTCGTAATCCATCAGGAGATTCCCATCACAGGTAATCACCGTCCAGTCTTCAGCCCCAAACTGGTCTCCACCCCGGAGCGTGCCCCCCCAATGGAAAACAATCAGGAACGCGGTCAGAATTACCACCGCCGTTTTTAATCCTTTCGTCATCAGGGAAAGATCCCTCCTCCCCCCTCCTCCAGGACCAGGAAGCGGACGTCCTCGAAGATCCGAATATGCCGGGTGGAAGGAGTCCAGATATAACCTCTTCCAGTCAGGACCGAGTTTTCCCTCCGGACGACCACCCGGGCCTGGTCGTCGCGGGCGACCCGGGATTCAGTGGAGTAGAGCATCCGGTCGGCCTCGATGGTCAGGTCTCCCAGGCGGGGAGCGAGGGCGGTCGCGATCAAACGGGTGACGGCCAGCCGGGCGGGTGAGAGGAAACTCACCGTATCCCCCTCCAGCTTCCACTCGTAATCGCCTTCCGAGTCGGGGATATACCGGACAAAGCCGCCGGTCACCTCCTGGGCCGGGGGAACGGGGGTGGGTGAAATCCCGGAAGCCCCGGTCGTCCCGGCCGGAAGAAATCCGGCCAGGAGAACGATCAGGAAGACGAATTTCATCTTTCTCCCAGTATCAGTTCGACCAGTTCCATCACCGCTCCCTCGCCTCCCCGTCGGGAAGTCACGTAATCGGCGGCGGCCCGGACGGCGGGATGGCCGTCCGCCGGGGCCGCCGAGAGACCGACCTCCCGCATCACCGGCAGGTCGGCCAGGTCGTCTCCGATATAGGCCGCCTCCTCCGCCCGGAGGGAATGGCGGGCCAGTAATTCCCGGAAAACCCCGACCTTGTCCTCGACCCCCTGGCGGATATCGACGATCCCCAGCTCTTCGGCCCGGCGGGTGACCGCCCCGGACCGGCGGCCGCTGACCAGGGCCAGGCTCACCCCCGCCCGGCGGAGCCGGATCAGGGCCGATCCGTCCCGGACGTGGAAGGATTTCAGCTCTCCACCGTCCCGGTCGAGATAGATCCGGCCGTCGGTCAGCACCCCGTCGACGTCGAGCAGCAGAAGCTTGATCTTCCCGGCCCGGTCCCGGATTTCGGAATTGTCCCTCATCGGTGAACTTTCAACTTTCTCTATACCACCCCTGCCTTGAGCAGATCCTGGACGTCGAGCATCCCCACCGGCTCCCCCTTCCGGTTGATCACCGGGATCTCGTCGACCTTCCGCTCCCCGAGCAGCCGCAGGGCCTCCACGGCCAGCCGTTCCCCGGAGATGGTCAGCGGGCGGCGGGTCATCACCTCGCCGACCGGGCGGGAGAGGATCTCCGGCCGGGACTCGATATTCCGCCGGAGGTCGCCGTCGGTGAAGAAACCGGCCAGCCGCCCGGTCCGGTCCACCACGCTGGCCGCCCCCGACCGGGCGGCGGTGATCCGGAGAATCACCTCCTGGACCGGGGTCTCCTCCCCGACCACCGGGTTGGCCTCGCCCACCCGCATCAGGTCGGAGACCTTGAGCAGCAGCCGCTTGCCCAGCGCCCCGGCCGGGTGGAGCCGGGCGAAGTCGGCCGGCGCGAACCCCCGCTGCTCGATCAGGGCCACGGCCAGGGCGTCGCCCAGCGCCAGGGCGGCGGTGGTGCTGGCGGTCGGGGCCAGGTTGAGCGGGCAGGCTTCCTTCTCCACCCCGGCGTCCAGGGTGACGTCGGCGTGGGCGGCCAGGGCCGACTCCGGGTTCCCGGTGATCGCGATCAGGGGGACCGCCATCCGCTTGACGAAGGGGATCAGGTTCTTGATCTCGTCCGACTCGCCGCTGCGGGAGATCATTATCACCGCGTCTTCGCCGCCGACCACCCCGAGGTCGCCGTGGAGGGCTTCCACCGGGTGGAGGCAGAGACTGGGAGATCCGGTGCTGGCCAGGGTGGCCGAGATCTTCCGGGCGATAATCCCGGCCTTTCCCATCCCGACCACGATGATCCTTCCCCGGCAGCGGTAGAGGATCTCCACCGCCTCGGCGAACTCCCGGCCCAGCCGGGGGACCAGGGCCAGGACGGCCTCGCCCTCGGTCCGGAGGACCGTACGCCCGATCTGGAGGAGATCGACCTTTTTGCCCGGTTGCCGCTCAGCCATCGGATTTCACCAGAAGATCGATTTCTTTCACCACCCTCAACAGATCCGGCAGTTCCTCGAGGGTAAAGACACTGGAGGCGTCGGAAAGCGACCGCCGGGGACGGTCGTGGGTCTCGAGAAAGAGCCCGTCGATCCCGACCGCCGCCGCCGCCCGGGAGAGAAAGGGCACGAACTCCCTCCGGCCCCCGGTACATCCCTCTCCCCCCCCGGGGAGCTGGACGCTGTGGGTGGCGTCGAAGATCACCGGGGCGCCGAAACCCCGGATGATCGGAAGCGCCCGGAAATCGCTGACCAGGTTGTGATAGCCGAAGCTCGCCCCCCGCTCGGTGACGGCGACCCGGTCGTTGCCGGCGGCGGAACATTTTTCGATCACGTGCTTCAGATCCCCGGGGGCCAGGAACTGGCCCTTCTTGACGTTGACCGGGCGGCCGGTGGCGGCCGCCGCCCGGAGCATATCGGTCTGCCGGCAGAGAAAGGCCGGGACCTGGAGGATATCGGCCCCCCGGGCCGCCGCCGGGGCCTGGTCGGGGTGGTGAAAGTCAACCAGGATCGGCAGCTCCAGTTCCTCTTTCACCCGGGCCAGGACCGCCAGGCCCTTCTCCAGGCCCGGCCCCCGGTAGGATTCGATCGAGGTCCGGTTGGCCTTGTCGTAGGAGGCCTTGAAGACCAGGGGGATCCCGGCTTCCCGGCAGATCTCCTTCAACTCCCCGGCGATCTTCAGGGTATGCTCCTCGCTCTCGATCACGCAGAGTCCGGCAAAGAGCACCAGGGGCCTCCGCCCGCCGATCGGGACCGGGCCGATCTCGAATTCTCTGGTTTCCGCGATCATCCGCTCTACAATCTTCCGGCTTTTCCCGCCTGCCGGCCGCTTATTAAACCACAAAACCCCCCACGGCGAAGAAAATTATTCCCGCCCCGTTCCGCCGCCGCCGGAAAGCTCCAGCCGGGACCGGGCCCGTTCGAGGTCCCCGGGGGTGTCGATGCCGATTGTATCGTAGTCGGTCTCCAGGGCCTTGATCCGGTAGCCGTGTTCCAGGACCCGCAGCTGCTCCAGCCGCTCCTGGATCTCCAGCGGACCCGGCGCCAGCTCGACCAGAAGCTCCAGGAAATCCCCGCGGTACCCGTAGAGACCGATATGCTTGTACGCGACCGGCGGCGGGGCCGGGCCGGGGGCCGGGATCGGGGAACGGGAGAAGTAAAGGGCGAACCCCTGCCGGTCGAGGACCGTCTTGACCTGGTCGGGGTCGTCCAGCCAGTCCCCCCCGGCCTGTTTTTTCACCAGGGTAACCACCCCCAACCCCGGCTCCCGGGCCAGCTCCCGGACCAGGATATCGATCATCCCTCCCCGGATAAAGGGTTCGTCGCCCTGGATGTTGATCACGATCCCGGCTTCCAGTCCCCGGCAGGCATCGGCGACCCGTTCGGTCCCGGTCCGGGGCCGGGGGGAGGTCATAATCCCCTCCCCCCCGAAACTCTCCACCTCCCGGGCGATCCGGGGATCGTCGGTGGCCACCCGGATCGAATCCAGTTCCTCGGCTTGTGAGGCCCGGCGATAGACGTGTTCGATCACCGTCCGTTTCCCCAGCCGGGCCAGGAGCTTGCCCGGGAAACGGGTCGCGCCCCAGCGGGCGGGGATGATCCCGACCGCCCGCGGTGATGGAGCGTCATTACCGGTTGGTTTCATTCTTCTCAGCCTCTTCCGGCGCCGCCCTGGTTATCCAGAATGCCGCTTCCAGCAGATCCCCGGCGACCCAATCGGGGTCCCGCCAACCCTCTTGCCTCCGCCACCCGGAAAGTTCCCGGGTGCCGGCCAGGAGCACCGTCCGGCAGCCGGCCCTCCGGCCGGCCTCGATGTCGGTTGGCTGGTCGCCGACCATATACGACCGGGCGAGGTCGACCCCGTGGCGGGCGGCCAGGTCGAGGATCATCCCCGGAGCCGGTTTCCGGCACCGGCAGCCTTCATCCGGACGGTGGGGACAGTAGGCGATCCCGGCCAGCCCGATCCCGTCCGCGGCCAGCTCGGCGACGATCTTCTCGTGGACCCTCTCCACCGCCCCCGCCGGGAAGTACCCCCTCCCGACCCCTGACTGGTTGGTCACGAGAAAGAGGAGGAAGTCCCGGTCGGCCAGCAGTTTCATCCCCCGGCGGGCGGCGGGATAGATGGCGACCTCGTCCGGATGATGGAGATAGCCGGTATCGGGGTGGATGGTACCGTCCCGGTCGAGAAAGACGGCCCGGTTACTCCCAGTTAAGCGCGTTTTCCAGCTCATCCCTGGTCAGGGTGGCGGTCCCGAGCTTGCCCACCACCACCCCGGCCGCGCAGTTGGCCATCCGGGCCGCCTCCCGGAGGTCCGCCCCCGAGGCCAGGGCGAGGGCGGCCGTGCCGACCACGGTATCCCCGGCCCCGGAAACGTCAAAGACCTCCCGGGCCACGGTGGGGATCTGGAACATTTTCTTTCTCCGCTCGAAGAGACACATCCCTTCCTCGCCCCGGGTGATCAATACCGCGTCCGCCCCCCACTTGCCCAGCAGGGTCCGGCCCAGCCGGCCCGGGGAGACCTCCCTCCCCAGCCCGGCCAGCTCGATCGCCTCTTTCAGGTTGGGGGTCACCAGCCGGGCCCCCCGGTAACTGAAACGGCGGCGGCTGTTGGGATCGACCGCCAGGAAACAACCGCGAACCCGGGCGAATTCGATCAGCCGGTCGACCAGGTCCTGGTCGAAGACCCCCTTGGCGTAATCCTCGAGGATCACCCCGTCGATCTTCCCGGGCACCTTCCGGACGGCCGCGAAGAGCCGTTCTTTCAGTTCCGGGCTGATCTCATCCGGCGATTCCCGGTCGATCCGGACCACCTGCTGGTGCCCGGCGACCACCCGGGACTTGGTCACGGTCGCCCGGGCGCGGTCCACCACCAGCCCCCGGCCGTCGATCTTTCTCCGACCGAGCAGGGCCCGCAGCCGCTTCCCCTCCGGGTCGTCCCCGATCACCCCGGCCAGGACCGGCCGTCCGCCCAGGGAGCTGATATTGTTGGCCACGTTGGCGGCCCCCCCGGGGACCGAGGACTCGGCGGAGATCCGGACCACCGGGACCGGGGCTTCCGGCGAGATCCTCTCCACCTCCCCCCGGATGTAGAGATCGAGCATCACGTCGCCGACCACCAGGATCCGCTTGCCGGCGAAGCCGGAGATAATCGAATGCCAGCGCTCGCTCATTTCGAATGCTTCAGCCCGGTTGTTCATAATACCCCCCCGGCGGGCTTGTCCCGCCGGAGGGAAAGTTCAGAAGATAGCCCGCGGCCGCCCCACTCCCGCCGGCGCGGGGGATTGGGGGGCAGTTCAGTCCGTCCCGGCCAGGTGATAACCCGGGATCAGGTAGTTGGTTACGTAGTCCCTCACCCCCTCCTCCAGCGGGGTGACCGGCCGGTCGTAACCGGCCCGCCGGAGCCTGGTCATCTCCGCCTCGGTGTGGTACTGGTAGGTAGCCCTGATCTCCGGGGGCATCGAGACGTAAACTATCTGCTTCTCGGCTTCCAGGGCGTCAAAGAGAGCCTCCCCCAGGTCATTCCAGGTCCGGGCCTTCCCGGAGCCGATATTGAAGATCCCCGACAGCCCGGGGTCGCGGTAGATGAAGAGAACCATCTCCAGCGCGTCCTTGATATAGATAAAATCCCTCTCCTGCTCCCCGTCCCGCCACCCGTCCCGGTGGGACTGGAAGAGCGCGATCCGGCCCCGGTGCTTAATCTGCTCGTAGCCCTTGCAGACCATCGAACGCATCGACCCCTTATGGTATTCGTTGGGACCGTAAACGTTGAAAAATTTCAAGCCGGTAATTTTCTCCAGCCAGCCCCGGCGGTGGGCGTAGAGATCGAAGAGGTGCTTGGAGAATCCGTAGCGGTTCAGGGGACGGAGCCGGCCAAGTTCGGTCTCCCGGTCCCGGTAGCCCCGGCTTCCGTCCCCGTAGGTGGCGGCGCTGGAGGCGTAGATGAACCGGACCCCCGAATCCAGGGCGTAGCGGGCCAGGATCTTGCTGTATTCGAAGTTGTTCCTGACCAGGTACCGGGTATCGGTCTCGGTGGTCGACGAGCAGGCGCCGAAATGAAAGATCGTTTCCAGCGACCCCGGAAGGTCCCGGTCCCGGACCCGGTCCAGGAAATCATCCTTCTCCTGGTAATCGGAGAACCGCAGCCCGGAGAGGTTCTCCCACTTCTCTCCCGCCCCCAGGGAATCAACGATTAAAATATCTTCCTCCCCCTCGGCGTTCAAACGCCAGGCCAGGGCCGAACCGATGAATCCGGCCCCGCCGGTGATGACAATTTTCTCACCCATAACTCGGTTGGTGGTTATGTTTCCGCCGGAATTTCCGGAATCGTTGGAAATATTCCCGGAAGCCTCCGGGTTTCCAGCGGAATCCTTAAATGGCTGCGGATTATTCCCTTTCGCGACTACATTTTCCGAGAGAAATTCCGGCAAAAGGCATATTACCCGACCCGGGCACCTTTCACAACCCGGAAAAAACGGTTCTCCCCGGCTGACGCCGCCGCCAGCAAGAACCAGAGAACCAGCATTACCCGGAAGGAAAACAAGGGGTTGTCAGCCAACCCGGCCACCAAAAACCCGGCCAGCCCCGCCGTCAGGCCCCGGCCGTAATAACGTTGGAATTTCTCCTTTTCCCGGTTCTTGCCGCGGTGGATCACTCCGAACGACGCCTGGAGCAGCCAGAGAAAGGCCAGCAAGCCGGGAATCCCGATTCCGGCGCCCAGGGCCAGATAGATATTATGAGCGTGAACCGGGTCCTCTCCGGTCGGTATCTCCAGAAAATCCCGCTCGTAGACTTCCATAAAGACCCGGTAGCCGGGACCGTAGCCGAGAAACGGCCGGGTTCCGATCATCCGGAAAACTCCTTCCCAGTAAATCAGCCGTTTCGAGATGTTGGGATCGTGGGTGAAAGAGGAAATACTCTTCACCCGGTCCTGCAGATAGGTCTGGGGACCGATATTGACCCCCACCAATAACAGGGCCGCCAGCAGGGCGAGCGCTCCCAGGAGATAGAAACGGAGCCGCCAATACATCACCAGGACGCCGGAAGCGATCAAGAGCCCCATCCAGGCGGTCCGGGAGAAGGTCAGAATCATCGTCAAACCGAAGAGGACGGTCGTCAGCCCGCAGATGACTCGCGGAAGACGGGAGAATCCGCCGATGGAGAGGGATATCCCCAGAGGGATCAGGAGCAGCAGGACCGAGCCGGTGGTATTGGGATGCATAAACGAGAGCCAGATCCGCTGAGGAGTGTCGGGAAAATAAATTTGGCGGCTGAAGAGGTAGAGGCCGGCCAGGGCCGAGATCCCGACCGAGATAAAGAGCAACGCCACCGCGATCTTCCGGCGCCGGATCGGGGCTAGCAGAACCCGGGCGACAACAAGGAATCCCCCGCCGAGAAGCAGTTCCCGGAGCCCTCCCTGCCAGCTCAATTCCCGGAAAGGCGAAAATACAAAGGAGAGGAAGGCGACCCCGAGAAAAACCAGCAGGGGCGGGTCCAGGGGATTCTTTCCGGGCCGGAGATCGGGATCCAGGATCGCCCCCAGACCCCACAACAGCAGAAGGGGGAGAACCAGATTCTCGAGCTTGCCTCCGATGCTGAAAGATATCCCGGGCCGGGCGGGGAGAGAAAACCGGAATACCGGCTGTTCCCTTGGGGCGCCCTCCCGGTTCACCGAAACCTGCCCCACCCCGATAAAAAATATCACCACCAGGAAATAAACCCACAGGAAGAGGCGATATTTCCCGCGCGCTTTCGTCCCCCGGATTTTCCCCGGGGAACGATCAATATAATCGGAAGACCTTTTCGATCTATCACCCGAATAAGTCACGATGGATATCCCGGTTGCTTCGACCGACCCGGCCGGGAAATCACCCGGAAACCTCCGGCGACGATCAAGCCGCAAAGGTTACTGTAATCCCGGGAAATAACCAAGCAGAATCACCCGGAACTCCGGACGGTTCCCGGCTCGACCGGGCTCCTTCCCAGTAATACCTTTATCTCGTCCCCGATATCCCCGGCGTAACGGGGAAGCGAGAACCTGGTTTCCACCGCCCGGCGGCCCCGGCGGGCGGTTTGGCGGGCGGTTTCCGGATCATCGAGGATCCTGAGAACGGCGGCGGCCAGGGCGGAGGGGTCCCGGGGAGGAACCAGGTAACCGGTCTCGCCGTCGGTGATAATTTCTTCCACCCCTCCGGAGCGGACGGCGGCTACCGGGACCTGGAGGGCCAGGGCTTCCGCCGCCACCCGCCCGAAAGATTCCCGGCGGGAGGGCTGGATCAGGAGGTCGAACCCCTCCAGCCGGCGCCGGATATCGAAGAACTCGCCGTCGAAGCGGACCCGGGCCTCCAGACCCAATTCCCGGATCCGATCCTCCAACTCTCTTTGAAAAGCCCGGTATCGCCGGGGAACCCTCCCGGCGATCACCAAACGGACCGCGGGGCAACGGCCGGAGATAATGGAAAAGGCATCGATCAGGTCCCGGTGTCCTTTCTGGGGGCAGATATCCCCGATAACCCCGAGGACCGGGGATTCTCCCCGGGAGGGAAACCTCTCCCCGGTTTCCGGCCGCTTCAGGGTAATCCCGGGGTAGATGACCCGGCTCTTCTGCAGCAAGCCCGGCCCGAGCAAATCCACCTGGGACCGTCCGATCCGGGAGTTGAAAATTAGCCGGTCGGCCCGGCCGGCGGCCGACCGGATATCACTCCACTCCCGACGCTCCCGGTAGGAGGAGGCCAATTCGTGTATCAGCCAGATTACCGGAATCTCCAGGTCGGCGGCGGCTTCCACCGCCCGAAAGGACTCCAGGCTGTTGGCAACCACCAGGTCGAATTTCCGGGAGGCGAAGATCCTGCTCAGCCGCCGCCGGATCCCCGGCCGGCCCATCGGGATCTCCCTCCCGGCCAGAGAACGGCCGAAAATGAACAGCTCAACCCCGGAAAAGTCGTATCGTCGCAGAAGGGGGCCGGCAACCGGGAACCCCAGCGCGAGGCCTTCCCGGCCATTCTTCCCGGCCAGCTCGAGCACCAGTTCAGCCAGGGTGATCGGGGCCCCGTTTAAAACCGCGTCGTGAGAGATGAACCCGATTCTTGGCATCTGCATTCGGGTGGCTTCAGAGCGCCAGAAATTTCCAGAGGTATCGGCTGAGAAAATCCCACTTCAACCGCGCCCGGATCCGTCTTTTTTCCCGGCGTTCCGGCGATTGGCCGGCCAGGCGGCCGCCGGCCAGGGCTAAGCCGGTCAGGATCAGCGACCAATATATGTCCAGTACCGCCAGGGGCTTGAAAATAAGTTTGAACGCCCCGGCCCCCGCCCGACCGGAAACCTTCTCAAAATACCGGAACTGACTCCGGAAGAAGAAAAACAGCGCCCGGGCGCCCTGCTGCCCGGTACTCGCCCCTCCCCGGTGAACAATCGTCGCCTCCGGGTTGTACCAGAGGGAACGCCCCGACCGGGTCAATCTCCGGCAGAGATCCACCTCCTCGAAATAGAGGAAAAAACCCTCGTCCAGAATCCCCACCTCAGCCAGGGCTTCCCGGCGGAGAAAGAGGGCGGCCCCCATCGGCTGATCGACAACCGCCGGCCGGTCGTAATCGAAATCGGTCTGGAGATAATCGGAACGGGCCCGGCGGAACAGGCCCAGGCTCCCCAGGATGGTAAAACGCTGGAAAGCCGCGGCCATCGTGGGAAAAGCCCGGACCGAGGGCTGGAGACTGCCGTCGGGGTTCAGAAGCCTGGGCCCCGCTCCGCCGGCGGTGGGGCGGCGGTCGAGAAACCCTACCATCTCTTCCAGGGCGCCTTCCCGGACCAGGGTATCGGGGTTAAGGAGCAGAAGGTAGCGGCCCCGGCCCGACCGGATCGCCTGGTTGGAAGCGGCGGCAAAACCCCGGTTCCGGTCGTTCCGGATCAGGACCGTTTCCGGAAAATCATTCGCCACCATATCCCCGGTTCCATCCCGGGAACAGTTATCCACCACCAGAACCTCGTAATCGATTTCCGGTCGCGACCGTCGAATCGAAAGGAGACAATCCCGAAGGAAACCCCGTACGTTCCAGGAGACGATACAGATCGAAAGATCCGGTTGCGGGGAAAAAGACGGCATAATCAATCTCGGGGATACTCCCGTCAGGTAACCGGCAGGTTCAGGGACGGCCCCGGGATTGTCCGGGCACGGTGAGGAAGATTTTTTCCTCTTCCGGAAGACTCCCCCGGCGCAGGGCCCTGCCCTGCCCGTCAACGACCAGGTACTCGCTGACTCCTTCCGGGAACCTCCTGATCTCCATCCCCAGCTTCTCCAGCGGGGTCGAGGAGCGGTTTTCCATCACGATTTCAAAGATCCGTCCTCTTTTCCTGGTCTCGACCCTCAGTTGGGACCGGGCCTGCCACCAGCTGTCCAGCTCGCCCATCGGGACGCACCAGCTCTTCTCGGAGATTAAAAATTCAACAAAAGCCGAGAGCATCTGCAGCCGCTCCGGTTGAGCCACGTTCCCGATAAAGGTGTGAAAGACAAATACTCCCTGGGCCCGCTTGACCCGCCGGAATAGATTTTTCGCCTTGGTGAAATGCTTGGTCGGGTCGATATAGTCGGTGAACTCCAAAAAGTCGTAACCGGACGGGTGGTAGGGATAGAGAATACCCTGGGAGAGGGAAGGGCGCAGAAGGGTGGCGAAAGTTCGGGGGGGAAGGGAAGAACTTGATGAGTAGGAATAGTCGAGAGTCTCCAGGACCCGGAAGGTATCCCGATTGGTAACAAATGAAGGCGCTCGGAAGCCGGCCGGAGGAAAACCGAGTTCCTTGAGGATCTCCTTGCCCTTCCGGATCCGTTCCAGCTGGTCATCGAAATTCAGGGTAAGCAGTTCCTCGCCGGGTTCCGCGCCCCGGGCCAGGTCGGGTCCGTAGGTGTGAAAGGTCCCGGCCTGGGCGATCTCGTGACCGTCATCCTGAAGCTTGCGGAGCTTCTCCACCACCCTGGGATTGTCCGAGAGGGGATAGCTCCTGATATAGTTGGGAATCACGAAGAAGACCCCCCGCACCTCCATCTTCTTCAGAAACAGCCGGAGGATATCGATGTCTTCCGGGGTGGTCGTACCTTCAATGTAGTTGTTGGTAAACACGGCGGCCGCTTCGTAGCCGTTGGGATAGATATCGACATTGATATGCCGGTTGGAGATAAAGAGCATCGGCGGGCCATAGAGATAATCCCGGGTGATAAAGTAGGTGTTGATCAGGACATAGAGGATGAGCAGGAAGATAACCGCGGCGGCTATCCCGACCAGAGATTGCGTCTTTCCTTTCATCAGGCTGCCTCCCCGGAGAGGTTAAATTGACTCGGATGCCCGACCCGGCGGCGGATCGGGCAGAATGACAACCGACAATTTCCCCGGAAATAAGGAATTATAGCCCAATTCATACCAGTTAATCCACGAAAAGTCCTCACTATAAGTAACTATACTCGGGAAAACCGGATTGAGCCGGACCGGGGGAAGGCGGCCGATCACTCCCCGGACCGGATTAATATGGATCTGGAAGGAAGCCTTACGCTACTGATAGGTTTTTCCAGGTCAGAACCAGACCGGACGCCAGGTCACTCCCCGAAGACGCCCCAAACGCCAGGAGTTCCCCGGCCCGGCGGCGGACTTCCGCCGGGTCGGCGGCGGACAGGGCGTCGAGAAGGTTCTTCAGCCGCTCGAAGAACCGGCCCGAAGCGGCCAGGGATATAAATGAGTTGGAGAGCGGATTCTCGCACCGGACGGCCGCAGCGATCTCGCCCTTCAGTTCGGACCGGTCGTTGTCATCCAGACGCTCCAGCACCCCGAGCGCCGCCAGGACCCCGGCGACGAAGTCGTCCCCGGCCGGAGTCAGCCCCGACCCCAGACCCCGGAACCTCCGGCACCCGGCGACCAGGTCCGCCTCCGGCCGGAAGAGGTTCTCCGCCGCCGACCGGGCCCGGGCCTCCAGCCGCCCCCGGAATGAACTATCCCCCGCCTCGCCGCGGCCCGGATCGAGGAGAAAGACCAGGCTTTCCGGCGGGGCTTTCTCCCGGAGATATTCCTCCAGCGCCGCCAGGTTGATCTCCAGCGTCTCCCGGTCAACCGCCCCCGGCGTCCAGCGCGAGTCATAGACCTCCGCCTCCGCCAGGGAGAAGGAACTCCCTCCCACCTTGAGATGCCGCCCGCCGATCTCCAGGTCATCCCCCGCCGGCAACTCATCCCCCGCGAAGACGATATTGACCGGACCCCGGCCCACCTCCTCCGAGACCAGGGAGGCCAGTTCCTCCCCCCGGAGAAAATTCGCCGCCCGGGAGAACCGGGAATGTACCCGGTACACCCCCCGCCCCACCCGGTCTCCGACGCAGATAATCTTCACGGACAAGGCGTTAACCGGCGATGATTATCCGAAGCGGAAGTGCTTGCGGACGGGCTGCCGGATATCCCACTCGCAGGACATCCCCTCCGGGAAGGTCACCAGGTCACCCTTCCCGACGCGGACCGGCTCGCCCCCGTCGGGGGTGACGACCACGTCCCCCTCGAGGAAGTAGCAGGTCTCGCTCTCGTCGTAGTGCCAGGGGAACTTCGAGACCTCCTTGCTCCAGATCCCCCACCCCGGCACCCCCAGCTCCTTCAGCCGGTCCTCCCCCGGCCTTCTCTCAACCTTGATCCCGCTCATCCATAACCTCCTTCGATGTCGGTTCGTTGACCGGACTAATCAGCCTTAAATACCATAGCAACAGACGACCGGAGCGGGCAATACTATCTTGCCCGATCGATCCCGGTTCTCAAACGGCGCACCGTCTCCGGCCAACCGACATCTCTAAATACCATTTAACTGTTGCGACAGATTAACATTTTTGTTAATTTAGCGTTATGAAATGGGAGGATTTCATCCGGAAGGCCGGGGAATACCCGGTAATTGAGTCGAAGGTCTTCCTGACCGGAACAGAGAAGCCGGAAGCGCTCCGGGTCCAGATCGGGCGATGGGAGAAAGCGGGAAAGCTGATCAAGGTCAAGCGCGGGGTCTATCTCCCGGCCCCACCCTACCGCCGGGTCGAGGTCTGGGAGCCCTACCTGGCCGGGCTGCTGAAGAGACCCTCCTACCTCAGCCTGGAGAAGGCGCTGGAGTTTCACGGCTGCGTCCCGGAAGCGGTGCCGGTCTTCACCTCGGTGACCACGAAGCGGCCGGCCGCCTTCTCCTCCCCGGCCGGGACCTTCACTTACCGTCATCTCGATCCCTCCCTCTTCTGGGGTTATGAAGGTCATATCATCCGGGGGCAGAACGCGCTGATCGCCTCCCCGGAGAAGGCCCTCCTCGACCTGCTCTATCTCTACCGGAGGAAGGTCCCCCCCGGCTATATCCGGGAGTTGCGGCTCCAGAATCCGGAGAGGATCGATCCCGGCCGCCTCCTGGAATACGCCGCCCGCTTTAACAAGCCCCGAATTCTCCGGGCCGCCCGCCGGATCCGGGACGAACTGGCCCAGACCGCCGCCGGGGAGAGAGAATTATGAAAGATTACGCCCTCCAGCTGGCCGCCGGACGGAGCGGCCACAACGAGAAGCTGAACTTTCTGCGGGAATATCTCCAGGCCTACATCCTGAGGATTCTCTTCGAAGACGGATTCTTCGATTCCGCGGCCTTCGTCGGCGGGACCGCCCTGCGCTTCCTCTACCGAATCCCGAGGTTTTCCGAGGACCTGGATTTTTCCGCCGTCGGTGAGAAGCCCTACCCTTTCGCGGCGGGGATGGAAAGATTGAAACGGGAGCTGGAGGTCTCCGGATACGACGTCAGCGCCCGGATCAACGACCGGAGAACGGTCCGCTACGGACTGATCGGTTTTGGCGGAATTATGTTCGAGGCCGGGATCTCGCCCCATCCCCGGCAAAAACTGTCGATCAAGGTCGAGATCGACACCCGCCCGCCGGCGGGGGCGAAGACGGCCGTCCGGATCGGCGGTCTCCATTTCCCCCTGGCTTATCGCGCCCACGACCTGCCTTCGCTCTTCGCCGGCAAGCTCTGCGCCCTGTTGTGCCGGAGATACACCAAGGGGCGGGACTTCTTCGACCTGGGATGGTACCTCTCCAGGTGGCCGGACCTCTCCCCCAACTTCGAGCTGCTCCGCAACGGCCTCCGGCAGGCCGGGGCGAAGGAACCATTTCCTTCGGAAGCGGATTGGCGGAACCGGATCGCCGGGGTGGTGGAGCAGGCGGACTGGGCGGAGGTCCGCCGGGACGCGGCTCCGTTTCTGGAACGGCCGGCCGATCTGGAAATCTTCACCCGGGAGAACATCCTCCGGATGCTGAACGGCTGAGACGACCCCCCCGCCGTCCAGGTTCGGCCCCCCGGGGTAACCCCCGGGAAGCGAAAGTTCATCGCCTAACCAGGGAAACCAACGCCCAAATCGCCTCCGGCCGGTTTATCCGGCCGGAGCGAAAGTTCATCGACTAACCGGCCCCGATAAAAGTCCCCCGGAGTTCCCGCTCCAGCGACGAATTCTTCGCGCCGGGCTTGACTTTGATCCGGATCGATTGGGCCATATCAAATAGCCGGGCGGCCGGACCCGGGCCGGCGGTTTTTCACAATACGTTTTCCCAGGGCGGCGGTTTCCGCTTCGTGGTGAAATACTTCCTGGTGGTCCGGTAGAGGATGGCCGCGGAGATCGCCCAGGTGAAGGCGAGAGAACCGACCGCGAAATATGTCTCCCGGAAATGGGGCAGGAACTGGACTATATATAAGGGCAGGGACAGTAAGTTCGAACCGAAGAGCAGCCACATACCGATCAGGATGAACCGGGTGGGCTCGGAGACCGCCTTCCGGTACAGCCAGCCCTGGGTATAGATCGACTCCAGGGGTCCCAGGATCGCGATGATGCCCAGCGGCCGGCCGCAGTTCCGGCAATAGTCGATCTCCGGCGGATTCGGATGGAAGCAATTCGGGCAGTGGGCCGTCTCGGTCAGTTCTTCGTTCTCGGGCTTCATCGCAGCTCCCTGGATGGATTTCCGCGTTCGAAATATGGTAGCCGACAATCCGAACCGGCGCAAGGAGTATACAATTACCCCGGAATTCTTGCCATCCGGGGGGTGTTCTCCTATAATGCCAACCTTTATTTCAGCTTTCCCGCCCGGTCCCGCCGGGGGGCGGACTTCCCCGGCCCCGGGACGATACGGTCCCAAGGAGGTTAGAGATGGAGTTCACGCCGAAGTTTATGGCCACCGCGATCGGGAGTATGCCCTTCACCGACCCAGCCCGCGCTGTGCGGCTCGGCCTGGAGAGTATGGACCAGGCCCCGATCTGGCCCCAGCTGCCCAGGCTGGGGATGCGGGAGCAGATGGAGATCCAGTACTCCGAGGGGATGCCCCGCGCGGTGATCGATCCGGAGAAGGGGCGGTTGTTCTTCGACACCTCCGGCGACTACTCGGAGGCCTTCGCCGAGTTCTACGAGAAGTACCTGGAGGCGATGGACCCCGACGCGGGGACCGGCGACTGCTCGGCGATGGCGATCGGCCCGGAGTACGCCGCCGGCCTCCACGCGCTGGCGGCGGAGCTGGAGCGCTCCGGCCGGCGGCCGGAGTACATCAAGGTCCAGACCACCGGGCCCTGCAGCTTCGCTTTGACCATCGTCGACGAGAATAAGCGGGCCCTCTACTACAACGAGGAGTTCCGGGATATGGTCGTCAAGGCGCTGGCGATGAAATGCCGCTGGCAGATCCAGAAGTTCAAGCCCCTGGCCGAGAAGGGGGTGATCTGCTTCATCGACGAGCCGATCCTCTCGGCCTTCGGCAGTTCGACCTACATCTCGGTCAAGCGCGAGGACGTGGTGGAACTGCTTAAGGAAGTGATCGCCGCCGTCCGGGCCGACGGGGGGATCCCCGGGGTCCACTGCTGCGGCAACACCGAGTGGTCGATCCTGGTGGACGCCGGGGTGGATATCGTAAACTTCGACGCCTACGACTACGGGCAGACCGTGGCGATGTACCCCGGGCCGATGCGGTCCCACCTCGATCGGGGCGGGGCGCTGGCCTGGGGCGTGGTCCCCACCTCGGCCGCCATCCGCGAGCACGATGCCGCCTCGCTGGAAGTCAAGCTCGAGGAAGAGATGGACCGGCTGGCGGCGGCGGGGATCGAGAAGTCCCTGATCGCCGAGCGGGCGCTGATCACCCCCTCCTGCGGGACCGGCTCGATGGAGCCGGCCGACGCCGAGAAGGTCTTCGAACTCCTCCGAGGACTCTCGGAGCGGATGAAGGAAAAGTACGGGTATTGAGCCGATGAAGATCGCGGTCTCGGGAAAGGGCGGGACAGGGAAGACCACCCTGGCCGCCTCCCTGGCCCTGACGCTGGCCGGGCGGGGGGGAGAGGTGATCGCCCTCGACGCCGACCCCGACTCCAACCTGGCCGCCGCCCTGGGGATCCCCCCCGAGGAGAGAGAGCGGATCATCCCCATCTCCCGCCTCCACGACCTGATCGAGGAGCGCACCGGGGCCAAGCCGGGGACCTCGGGGCAGGTCTTCCGCCTCAACCCCGAGGTGAGCGATATCCTCGAGAAGTACGGAACTCCCCATAAGAATATCCGCCTGATCGCCATCGGGGCGATCCGGGAGGGCGGCGGGGGGTGCGCCTGCCCGGAGAACACCCTGATCCGCTCCCTGGTCTCCGACCTGATCCTCCGCAAGGACCAGCACCTGGTGATGGATATGGAGGCCGGGGTCGAGCACCTGGGCCGGGCGACCGCCCGGGGCGTGGAGGCGTTCACCATCGTGGTCGAGCCCGGCCGCAACGCGGTGGACTGCGCCCGGCGGATCGTCGAGCTGGCCGGGACGATCGGGGTCCGCCGGACCGAGATCCTGGCCAACAAGGTCGCCTCCGACCGGGACCGGGAGTTCCTCCGGGAAGCCTTCCCCGGCCGGACCCTCCACTTCTTCCCCTACTCGGACCGGGTCCGGGAGGCCGACCGGGAGGGGAAGCCGGCCCTGGAGAACTTCTCCGAAGAGGCCCTTAAGGCCCTGGACAACCTGATCGCCACCCTGGAGGGCGGGGGATGAGCTTCCTGGTCGCGGTCTCCGGCAAGGGCGGGGTGGGGAAGACCACCGTCGCCGCCCTGATCGTCCGGCAGTTGATCGCCCGGGGCAGATCCCCGGTATTGGCGGTGGACGCCGACCCCAACACCTGCCTCGACCTGGCCCTGGGGGTGCGGGCGGAGGAGACCGTCGGGGCGATCCGGGAGGAGACGAAGAAGCTGGCCGCCGGCGGGGAGACGAAAGGGATCGCCAAGCAGGAACTGCTGGAGCTGAAGATCGCCCAGGCCCTGGTCGAAGCCGAGAAGTTCGACTATATCGCGATGGGGAGGCCCGAGGGCCCCGGCTGCTACTGCTACGCCAACAACGTCCTCAGCTCGGTCCTCACCCGCCTGGCCGGCCACTACCCGGCGGTGGTCCTCGACAACGAGGCCGGGCTGGAGAACCTCTCCCGGCGGATCGTCCGGGGGGTGGACGCGCTGGTTTTAGTGACGGACGGTTCCCGGGCCGGGAGGGAAACCATCCTCCGCCTCCACGGGCTGGCCCGGGAGATGGGGATCGCCTACGGCCGCCTGGCCCTGGTGATCAACCGGGTCCGGGGGGAGGCCCCCGCCTTCGACCCCGGGGAACTCCGGCGGGAGACCGGGGCGGAGACGGCGGTCATCCTCCCCGACGACGAGGGGATCGCCCGACGGGCCGAGGAAGGCGCAAGCCTCCTGGAAGATCTAAACGACAACCCGGTGGTCCGGAATGTCGCCGAACTGACCGACCGACTGACAGAAAACAAATAGTGCCGCCCGCTGCGCGGGCTCTTGATATATTTTCGTGCTATTTTATCCACGGGCTTACGCCCGTGGCTACGAATGTGTCGCCCGCTGCGCGGGCTTGTAATATGTTTTCGTGATATTTTGCCCACGGGCTCACGCCCGTGGCTAAGAATGTATCGCCCGCTGCGCGGGCTTATAATATATTTTCGTGATATTTTGCCCACGGGCTTACGCCCGTGGCTACGAGTGTGTCGCCCGCTGCGCGGGCTTCTATTAACTTTAAGACATCAAGGTATAGAGCCCCCGCAGGGGGCGAAACTTCTTTTCTAGCCACGGGCGTAAGCCCGGGGAAACATAGCGCAAATAAATAATCAAAGCCCCCGCAGGGGGCGAAACTTCTTTTCTAGCCACGGGCGTAAGCCCGTGGGAACCGGGAGCGAAATTTTATTTTCAGCCCCCGCAGGGGGCGAAACCTCTTTATAGCCACGGGCGTAAGCCCGTGGGAACCGGGAGCGAAATTTTATTTTCAGCCCCCGCAGTTACTATGTAATCTGAAAAAAGCCAGTCGCTCCTGTTCGGAATAGTGGTAAAAAGT
>PWXJ01000229.1 GCA_003561965.1 PVC group bacterium | reverse complement strand
ATGTGGCACTCCGTTGGAGTGCTGCTGAGGGTTGATGGCGGTGTCTTTTATCCCGGGGTTGCACCCCGGGCTATAATGTAGGACGCCGTTGGCGTCCCTTTAATTACCCCAAAGGGGTAAAACATCATAGCCCGGCGACTTGTCCGGCTTTTATATCCGGCTTTAGACGGAAGACGGAGAATCGCCGGGATCAAAATGGATTACCAACGATTAATCAGCCCCCTGAAGGGGGGCCACATCAAAATCGAATTTCCAATTGAGATTGTCCTTGAGTTTAATATGTTGACATATTTTTGAGAGAGTGAGGCGTGAGTCTCATTTAGGGTGGAACGCCAGTCTCATTTAGGTTGGGACGCGACAGATTTCAGGCTGGACGGCAAGAAGGTAGCAGACATTCCTGTCTGTGGAAGCTTGGCCACAGGCAAGAATGCCTGTGCTACTCTGGCCGGCATCCGTACCACCTTATGAGTTATCGCGAATGGCACTGATTTCGCGCAGTATCGGATTGATCGACAAAGAATTAGGTTATAGTCGCTGTTCCGAGGATGCAAAATTCAGGTCTTAATTCAAGCCGCCAGCAGGCCGAGCAGAAGGAAAACCAGAAAAACCACCACGAAGACAAAGAAGAGTATCCGGGCGATCCCGGCCGCCGCGACCGAGATCCCGGTGAATCCGAAGAGCGCGGCCACGATGGAGATAAGGAAAAATATCAACGCCCACTTGAGCATACCTGCCTCCTTGTTTGTCGCCGATGATTCGGATTATAATCTTCCCTCGTTCAAGGGGTTCCCGGTGGGGAGCCCACCCCGCCTTCAGGAATCTTTCTCCATATCCGGGGAATATTCTCCCCGCCGGGCCAGGGAATTTAGCCGGGCCCTCCGGTATAAAGCCTGCTGCGCCGTGTCGGCGTTTTCGGCTTTCCCCCTCCAGGCGGCCAGGACCGGCTGCTGGAGCGCCCGGCCGAAGGAGAAACTCAGCTCCCAGGGCTGGGGGGCGGCCCGGTTGAGGGCGTCGAGGTTCGCCGTCGCTTCTTCGGGAGACTGGCCGCCGGAGAGAAAGACTATCCCGCCCACCGCCGCCGGAACCACCGGACGGAAAGTCCGGAGGGTGGCCGCCGCCACATCCTCCGGCCCGCTCTGCCGGGGGCATTCCTTGCCGGGGAGAACCATATTCGGTTTCAGGAGGGTCCCCTCCAGGACCACCCGGTGCTCCCGCAGGCGGCTGAACACGGCGTCGAGGGCGGCCAGGGTAACCTCCTCGCAGCGCTCGATGGTATGCTTGCCGTCCATTAAAACCTCGGGCTCCACGATCGGGGTCAGCCCCGCTTTCTGGCTCAGCGCGGCGAACCGGGCCAGGGCGGCGGCGTTGGCCTCGATGCAGACCGGGGAGGGGATGGTATCGCCGATGATCGTGATCACTGCCCGCCACTTGGTAAAACGCGCTCCCAGGGAGCGATATTCTTCCAACCGCTCCCCGAGGCGGTCGAGCCCCTCGGTGATCTTCTCGCCGGGGAAGAAGGTCAGATCAATCTTGCCTTGATCCACCTTGATCCCGGGGATGATCCCCCGCCGGACGAGCAGCTCGGGGAGCGGGGTGCCGTCGTCGGTCTTCTGCCGGATCGTCTCGTCGAAGAGGATCACCCCGCTGATGAACTCCTCGATCCCCTCGGTGGTGAAGAGAAGTTGGCGGTAATCCCGACGGTTTTCTTCGGTCGATTCGACGTCGATGGAGTCGAACCGTTTCTTGATTGTCGGCGAACTCTCGTCGGCGGCCAGGATCCCCTTCCCTGCCGCCACCAGTTGCCGGGCGGTCTCCGCGGTGGCTTCAATCAGATCCATATCCTTCCTCCCTTCTTAAGTTGCATATTGAGTATCTATTTCCGGAGCACCTCTTCGATCGCGGCCAGGGCCTGGTCGTAATCGGGCTCCTCGGAGACTTCCCCCACCAGCTGCTTGTATCTGATTGTACCGACCCGGTCGATCACCCAGAGAGATCGGGCCAGGAGCCGGAGGTCCTCGATCAGGATCCCGTAGGACCGGCCGAAATCGGCCAGGCGGTGATCGGAAAGCAGCCGGATATTGGTGATTTCGGCCTCTTCGCTCCATCGTTTTTGGGCGAAGGGCAGGTCCATACTGACTAGAACCGCGCTGATCCCCTTCCCCAGTTTTTCGATTTCCCCGCTCAGTCGCCGGGCTTCCCGGGAACAGACCGAGGTATCCAGGGAGGGGACCGTAATCAAAAAGATATTCCCCTGTCCCCGCGGATCGAAGATCAGTTCTTTGAGTTCGCCGTCGGTCAGCCGGCAGGTGGGAGCCCGGCTCCCGGCCGGAACCGGGTCACCGGCCAGCTTCAGCGGCTCACCATCCATTGTCACGGTAACGATTTTTTCACTCATAGACTTCCTCCCGATATTGTCTTACTGCTTCGTCACCTTCCGGTTGCCCGGAAGAGACGGTATCTCAAGTTCAGGCCGATATTTTTTCATCCCCGGAACAATCCGGCAATGGCCCGGCTCAACTTTTTATTGACTTTTTTCTACCCGGGAGTGTCTGAAGGAAAAACCTGCAAGGGGGGAAGCGGGGAAAATCAGAATAAATCGGGCTAAAGAAGATGAGTTGTTTTATTGAAGCTCCCGGGAATCCATCAGCCGCGCCCCCTGATCCCGCATATCCCGCAGGGCCTCATCGATACTGCCTTCGGGCTGGTCGATCCCTTTGGCGGCGTCCCGGAGCAGAAAGACCCGGAAACCGTATTTCAACCCGTCCAGGGCGGTGTAGTAAACGCAGAAATCCAGCGCCAGCCCGCAGAGGTAGATTTCTTTGATTCCCATACCCCGCAGGTAGTAGTGGAGGCCGGTCTCCGTCTTCCGGTCGTTCTCCACGAAGCCGGAATAAGAGTCGATTTCGGGGTCGTATCCCTTCCGGATAATCAGGTTAACCGGGTTCATATCCAGTCGGGGGTGGAACTCGGCCCCCCGGGTGCCGGGAACACAGTGGTCGGGCCAGAGGATCTGGGTGATGCCCTCGAGCTCGATGGTTTCAAAGGGCTCTTTTTCGTGGGTCGAAGCGAAAGAGATATGCCCCCGGGGATGCCAGTCCTGGGTGGCCACCACCTCGTCGAAGATATCCAGGGAGGAGATCCGGTTGACCGCGGGGATGATTCGATCGCCTTCCGGCACCGCCAGGGCTCCCCCGGGACAGAAATCGTTCTGGATGTCGGTGATCAGCAGGGCTTTCCCGGTCTTCATCCGGTCCTCCTTTTTCGGATCTGGGATTATCGGACGTTATAATTATATTATGAGCCCGGGGAGAGAAAACAGGATTTAAAGCTACTTATGGATGACTTTTTTCTACCCGGGAGAACCGAACGGCGGGGGCGGCTCATATTAAAATCAGATATCCCAGCCCCAGGCCGGCGGCCAGACCCAGGACGTCGGGGAGGAGACCGTGCCGCCCGGGGAGTCCGATCATCGGGCCGCGGGCGGCCAGCATCAGGAGAGCCCAGGCCGCGTAGATCAAAACCAGGACCCCGCCCGCCTCCCTTCCCCAGTACCCCATCACCGCCTTGCCCGCCGCCAGGCAGGCGACCTGGGAGGACGCCGCCGCCAGGACCTCGAAGAGATCGGCCCCGGTCGGTTTGGGGCCGGGCGGCTTCTCCCGTTTTTCCGGAGCCAGGAAGAACGGAGCGGCGATCAGGGAAGAGAGAAAGAGCCAGAGAAAGTAAACCACCGGCCAGGCGATCACCGCCGCCGGGTAAGCCGGCCAGGCCCGTTCCATCATCTCCCCTCCAGGCTGATCTCGGCGACCAGCGGCAGGTGGTCCGAGGCTTTCCGGGCCGGGGGGGATTTCTCGACCCGGAGGTTCTTCAGCGCCGAAACCGGCCGGCACCAGATCCGGTCGAGGCGGAGGAAGGGAAAACGGGAGGGAAAGGTGGGCCGGGCGGGGGGGCGGCCGAGCCTCCGGTTGAACCGCCGCCGGGTCGGGCCGAAATGGGTCCACTCGTTGAAGTCCCCGAAAAGGATGGTGAGGTCGGAGCCGTCATCCCCCAGGATCTCCAGCAGTTCCCGGGTCTGCCGGGCCCGCTCGGCTTTCTTCAGCCCGAAGTGGGTCACGACCGCCCGTACCCGCCGGCCCGGATATTCCAGGCTGACATCGATGGCCCCCCGGGGCTCGTAGCCGGGAACGCTGAGGTCGAACCGCCGGACCGAAGCGACCGGCAGCCGGGTGAGCAGGGCGTTGCCGTAATGGGACTCCCGGCGCCGGAGGGTGGGCCCGGTGACGGCGGTCAGGCCGGTCTCCCGCTCCAGGAGACCGACCGTCTCCTCGCCCTGCCGGTTCCAGTAACCGGAGTCCACCTCCTGGAGCCCGATCAGGTCCGGGTTGATCGACCGGATCACCCGGGCGATCCGGCCCGGGTCGCGGCGGCCGTCGGTCCCCACCGAGGAGTGGATGTTGTAGGTGGCCGCCCGGAGCGGCCGCGGACTTTCCCGGCGGGTCTTATTCATCGTTTCCGCCGTCTCCGGAAGCTCCCGCCCGGTTGAGAAACAGCTGGAGCAGGGAGGCCAGGCCGATCAGCAGGACCAGGGCTCCGGCCGCCAGGAGGATGTTGGCCGGGGTGGGATCGCGGACCAGTTGGAGGATCCGGGCGGAGAAGAAGACCAGTGCCGCCATCCCCGGGAGCATCCCGATCGCGGTACCCAGGATATACCCCCAGAAACCGATCCGCATCGAGCCGGCCAGAAGGTTGACCACGGTGTAAGGGGCGACGGGGATGTTGCGGATAATGGCGATGGCCGGGACGCTTTTCCGGGCCAGCCAATTCCGGAGACGGCTGATCCTGATCCCGGCCAGGCGCTGGACCGACTTCTGCCAGAACAGCCGGCCCGCCAGGTAGGAGGCGGCGGCGCTGAGCAGAGAACCGGCCAGGGAATAGATAAACCCCCGGACCGGACCGAAGATCAGCGAGGTGCCCACGATCATCCAGGTTACCGGGGCCATCACCAGCCCCCCGATCACGAAGACCGCGATCACCAGCAACGGACCCCAGATATTCTCCCGCAGGAGGGGGATCAGCCGTTGGTAGGAATCCAGGCGGATCCACTCCTCCGGGCCGGCCAGACTCCAGAAGACGGCGCCGGCGATGACCAGCAGGCCGAAGACCCCCAGGCCGATCCAGCCCTTCTTCCGCCCGTCCTCCGGCGGGGCGAGGAATCTCTCCAGGTACTTCTCGCCGGAGATCGGCCGCTCGGGGTCGGCCAGGATTCCCGGATCGAGATAGGAACCGATCGGGGAGAGCTCTTCCGCCTCCAGGGGCCGGAGGTCGCGCTCTCCCCCCCGGAATTGTCCGATCGTCTCCAGGAGCGACCCCGACCGGGCCAGGGCAGGGGAAAAATTCTCTCTCTCCGTTCCCAGGTGCTCGGCCAGGAGCCGGTCGCGGAACCCGGAGATCACCCCCGCCGAAACTTCGTCCCGCCGCTCCAGGGCCAGGTCGCACTCGACGTCGGTACCGAGGGAACGGTTGCTGAGGTTGGCCGAGCCGACCCGGAGCAGGCGGTCATCGACGACCATCGCCTTGGAGTGGACCATCACCGGGGTGTCTCTCCCGGTCACGGGGTAGTAGACTCCCAGGCGCCCGTGCCGATCGGCGGCCCGAAGGGCGTGGAGCCTCCGTTCCCGGAGCACGCCCATCGTCGATTCCTCCAGCCAGCCGTCGCAGCGGCGGGGGAGGACCAGGAGCACCTCGGGCCCGTCCTTCTCCGCCAGCCGCCGGGCCAGGGCCTCGCCGACCCGGCGGGAGGTGAAGTACTGGTTCTCGATGTAGATCGAGCGGCGGGCGGCGGCGATGGAGTCCAGGTAGAGGGACTCGGCTTCCCGCACCCCCGGACGACCCCGGTAGGAGGGGTAGGTCCGGGAGATCGCCACCGGGATATCCTCCAGGTCGGCCTCCAGCCCCTCCGGCCAGGGGTCGCCGTTGCCGGCGGGCGGCTTCAGACTCTCCCCGGCGGCCCGCTCCCAGCGGTCCCGGACCAGTTCCCCCAGCCGGGCGGCGGCTTCCCCGGAGACCGCCATCTGGAGGTCGTGAAACGGATGATATTTCTTGCCCCCGGGATCGAGCCGCCGGTCATCGCCGGGCCGGTGTTCCGGGGTATCCCAGCGCCGGCCGGTGAGGTCGATCCCCCCGGAGAAAGCGACCGAGTCGTCGATGACCGCGATCTTCTGGTGGAGAGAGCAGCCGAAGGGATGGCTGGAGTCGAGACGGAAGCGGACCCGGCGGGGGGACCTCCAGCCCAGACTGAGGCGGGGGAAGGCCTCCCGCTCGAAACGATAGATCAGGGCCGGGTCCCAGACCAGGATGCGGATATCGAGCTTCCGCTTCCGGGCCGCCCGGTTGAGGAATTCGCCCAGCCGGACCGGGGGATCGGCTTCTCT
>PWXJ01000022.1 GCA_003561965.1 PVC group bacterium | reverse complement strand
GGACCGGCGGGTGATGGCCGTAGCCGGGGTCGGGCCGGTCGATATAGGGGAGGGGGAGGGAGCGGCTCCGCCGCCGGAGGTCGGTCACCATACAGTCCCGGCTCAGGTAGCGGAACTCGATTCCGATGTTTCTCATCCGGACGTCATCGGCCTGGTCGGTCGTCGCCCGGGCGGTGATGATCAACAGTTCATTCTTTCCCAGTTTCAGTAAGTCGGGCGGGATCCAGCAGTCGGCCTCGGTCCAGGCCTGGTAGTCGAGAGCCTGGGAATAGCCGTCTTCCCGGTCGAAGAAGATGATATCGTAATCCGGGGAGGAGAGGTCGGCCCAGCGGGGGGAGAGCACCCCGGCCTCGACCCCGTTGACCAGGACCCGGGCCAGCTCGGTCGAGCCCTGGTGGTAGAGTTCCATCTTCAGCCGGGCGGCCAGGGGGATCCGGTCAACCTGGAACTCGTAGGACTTCCAGAGGACCGGCGGCTTGATGGCGCTGTCCCCGAGCCAGAAGGGACCGGGATCGAGAATCTGCGAGTAGTAATGATCTGTCGGCTGAAACCGGCCCTGTTCCTGCATCGATTCCTGAGGCCGGGTCGTCGAACAACCGGCGAGCAGGAGGGCGATTGCCGCCGGCAGCCAGGGGGCTTTACACTTCATAACCATCTCCCGGGTTTGGGTTGGACGAAAAACGGCCGGACCGTTGGACGGTCCGGCCGTTATATGGAGCTGAGGGGGTTCGAACCCCTGACCCCATGGCTGCCAGCCATGTGCTCTCCCAGCTGAGCTACAGCCCCAGTGTAGTTGTATGTCATCGGTTGCCCGCCTTGCCCCCCGTTGGATCAGGCAAAACCGTATCCGGAATATAGTCTCAATATATCGACCAGGTCTTCAATGTCAAACCTAAATTCACCCGGGGATATGAGCCGCTCTCCCGGACCGAATATTTTTCCGGTCGAAAATCCGCCGGTCCGGTGCTAATATTTTTCGGTCACCGCCGGGAGACAATATGTTGAAAAAACCGAAAATTCGCGTTCCTCCGCTCCGACGCGCCGGCCTGGCCGCGGGCTTCCTCTTTCTCTCCGTCATCGCCTGTTCCGGCGGCGACCCCGAGCCCTCCAGGCCGATCCGCCCCCCGGCGGTGGCCGGGCGGTTCTATCCCGGGGACCCGGCCGAGCTGGCCCGGATGGTGGACGGCCTGCTGGCGGAAGCGGACCCGTCCCCCGGGGAGGGAGAGTTGCTCGCCCTGCTCGCGCCCCACGCCGGTTATGTCTTTTCCGGGCGGACGGCGGCGTACGCCTTCAAGCTGCTGGCGGGCCGGGAGTACCGGAACGTCATCCTGGTCGGCTCGGCCCACCGGGACGCCTACCCCGGGGTTTCGATCTTCGACGGCGGCGGCTACCGCACCCCGCTGGGGGTGGTCCCGGTCAACCGGGAACTGGGAAGCTGGATCCGGGAGCGGGACGGCAGTTTCATCTTCCGGGAGTCGGCCCACCGGGCGGAGCACTCGCTGGAGGTCGAGCTGCCCTTTCTCCAGAGGACCCTCGACGATTTCTCCATCGTCCCGATCCTGATCGGCCGGGTTGACCAGGCGACCGTGGAGAAGTTGGGCCGGGCGCTGGCCGAGGCGGCCCGGGCCAACCCCGGGACCCTGATCGTCTGCAGCACCGACCTCACCCACTTCCCGCCCGAGCCGGACGCCCGGCGGATCGACCGGGAGGCCCTGGAGGCGATCGCCTCCCTTGACCCGGCCCGGGTCCGGGCGGTCAGCCGCAAACACGTCCCCGGTCCGGTCCCCAACCTCTCCACCGTGATCTGCGGGGAGGAAGCGGTCCTGGTTATGATGATCGCGGTTAACCAGCTCGGGGCCCGGCGGGCGGAGATCCTCCACTACTCCAACTCGGCCGACTCTCCCCACGGCGACCGGAGCCGGGTGGTCGGCTACGGGGCGGTCGCCTTTTACGGCCCCGCCGGAGTAACCGAAACTCAAAGAGGAGAATGAAATGGAAGCCAATGAAAACACCCGGGAAGGATTGAGTCCCGAGGCCCGGAGACGCCTGCTCGGGATCGCCCGGGAGGCCCTGATCGAAGTCGTCCACGGCCGGCCCCTCCCCGCCGGCCCGGTCGACGACTCCGAACTCCAGGGTCACCTGGGGGCGTTTGTCACCCTGAAGCGGGGAGGAAATCTCCGGGGCTGCATCGGACAGTTCACCGCCGAGGCCCCGCTCTACCGGACCGTCCGGGAGATGGCCCGGGCCTCGGCCCTGCGGGATCCGAGGTTTCCCCCGGTCCGCCCGGAGGAACTCGACAAAATCACCATCGAGATCTCGGTCCTCTCCCCGATGCGGCGGGTCACCGACCCGATGAGGGAAGTCGAACTGGGGAAGCACGGGATTTACATCAAGCGAGGATACCGCTCCGGAACTTACCTCCCGCAGGTGGCCACCGATCACGATATGAGCAAGGAGGAGTTCCTCTCCTCCTGCGCCGCCGGCAAGGCCGGCCTCCCCCCCGACTCCTGGAAAGACCCCGCCACCGAGGTCTACGTCTATACCGCCGACGTTTTTTCCGAGTAGCCGGGCTCCCCCCGGGAACCGGAAATCAGGAAGGGAAAAAGGATATTGACTCCTTGAAGGCGGTAATGTACATTACTGTGCAGTAAGATGTTCAATGTTGGACCGTCCGGGGAGGGTTGCGATGAAGACGATAAATTTCACCGAGTTCAGAAACCGGGCTTCGGACCTGATGAACGAAGTCGAGGGAGGCGAGACCATTCTGGTGCTCCGGCACGGCCGGCCGATCGCCGAAGTCTCTCCGGTGGCCGGCCCGGCCCCTGCCTGGAAGGGGCCCGCCCTGCGGCTGGCCTCCCGGGGCGGCGGGCTGGCTTCCGCCATCATCGGGGAACGCGCGGATGAAGCTGTTTCTTGATTCCTCGGCCTTCTCCAAACGCTTCCTGGAGGAAGAAGGGAGCGGGGCGGTCGAGGACCTCTGCCGGGGGGCGGATGAACTCGGCCTGAGCGTGATCTGCGTGCCGGAGATTGTCTCCGCCCTAAACCGCCGCCTGCGGGAGAAGAGCGTAACCCGTCAGGATTATCTCCGGGCCCGGCGGCGGCTGGCCCTGGAAGTCGTCGACGCTATGGTCGTTCAGTTGACGCCGGAAGTCGTCGGCTTCAGCCTGAATCTCCTGGAGGAAAGCCCCTTGAGGACGATGGACGCCCTCCAGGTCGCCTCCGCCCTCGCCTGGGGGGCCGACCTGTTCTGCTCCGCGGATTCCCGGCAGCTCGCCGCGGCCCGCCGGGCCGGGCTGAAAACCAGGGGAGTCTGAACGGCGGTCTGTTTTCTCTTCCGCCCGGGCGGCGCGGCTATCGAAGGGGCGTCGCCGGGCCGTTTGAGAGGTGTCGTGATTTATGCGTATCGGGGCCCACATCTCGATCGCCGGGGGGGTGGCGAAGGCGGTGGACCGGGCGAAGGCGGCCGGCTGCGAGTCGGTCCAGATCTTCAGCGGCAACCCCCGGGGCTGGAAGATCGTCCCTTTCGACGAGGCCGGAGCGGCCGAGTTCCGGCGCCGCTGCCGAGAAGAGGAGATTTACCCGGTCTTCATCCACTCCCCCTACCTGATCAACCTCTCCGCCGCCGACCCGGAGATCTACGAAAAATCCCTGGCCGCCTTCCGGAACGATCTGGAGCGCTCCGACCTGCTGGGGGCCGACGGTTTCGTCATCCACGTCGGCTACCACCGGGGGGAGGGGACGGCGGCGGGGATGGAGAAGATGGCCGCCTCGCTGCGGGAGACCCTGGACGCCCTCCCGGACCTGAAGACCGAGATCCTCCTGGAGAACACCGCCTCCGCCGGCTCCTCCCTCGGCCACCGTTTCGAGAATATCGCCGAGATCATCGACCGGGCCGGCGCGGGGGAGAAGCTGGGGTTCTGCTTCGACACCTGCCACGCCTTCGTCTCCGGCTACGACATCTCCAGCGCGGCGGGACTCGACGGGACCCTGGAGGAGATCGACCGCCTCATCGGCCTCGACCGTCTCAAGATCGTCCACTTCAACGACAGCAAGTACGGCCTCGGCTCCCGCCGCGACCGGCACGAGCACATCGGGGAGGGGATGATCGGCCGGGCCGGGCTGCGGCGGATCGCCCGCCACCCGGCCCTCCGGGAGAAGGCCTTCATCCTCGAGACCCCGAAGCGGACCCCCGAAGACGACCCCCGCAACATCGCGCTGGTTAAGAGCTTCCGGGGATAGTACCCCCGCGGAAATACGGCCGTTATTCCCCGGTCCAGGGGTTGAAGATCTCCGTGCCGGTCGAGGCGAGAACGCCGGTATCCCGGGTGACCAGGGTCAGGCCGTGAGTCAGGGCCGTGGCGGCCAGCATCCCGTCCAGGACCGGCAGCGGCTTGCCCTTCCGTCCGGCTTCCCCCGAGACCCGGCCCCAGCGGGAGGCGGTCTCGTAGTCGAAGGACAGAATCCGCCCGCTGAACCTCCGGCTCAGCGTGTTGTCAACCCAGCCTCGGAGAAGTTGCTTCCGCCGGCCTCTCTCCAGCCGGGCGATGCCTTTTTCGATCTCCCCGATAGTGACGACACTCAGGAAGAGGGCGCTCTCGTCCTGCCGCCGCATCCATTCCACGACCTTCCGGCTGGGTTGAGGCTTGATCAGTTCCGAGATTACGCAGGTGTCGAGGAGATACTTCATAGTTCCACATCCCGGCCGAAGTCCGGCCTCCGCTCCAGGTCGATATTGGCTCCCTTCAACGGAGATTGACGGAAAAAATCCACCAGGTCGCCGTCTCCGGCCGCCAGATCCTGGAAGGCGTCGCAGGAGATCAGGATCGCCGTGGGCTTGCCGCGCCGGGTAATCGTCTGCGGCCCGTAGCGCAAGGCCTGCTCCACGACCTCGCTGAAGCGGTTCTTGGCATCCTGTAATTTCCAGACTGTCTTCATCTGTTGCCTCCTATCAAGCTAGACTGTCTAGCCACAATCTAGCATACAGATTGAGGAAAGGCAAACGGAAAATGGCGGAAGGTGGGGGTGATTTGACAGTCTTCCCTAGCGGTGCTATGCTCGCTCCGAACTGGGATCCCGACCCGGGGGCTGGTGAACGTGTAGCATTCCAAATCCGATAGGGTACAAGTATTTCAATATATCATCGAGATGAAGATTGTAACCGTTTCCCCGAAGTTCCAGGTGGTGGTACCGCGGTCGATCCGGGAGTCGCTGGGGCTAAAGCCCGGGCAGAAGCTGCTGGTGGTTGAGCGCAAGGGCCGGATCGAGCTGATCCCGGAGCGGGAGATCGGCGAGTTGAAAGGTTTTCTCAAGGGGATCAACCCGGAGTTCGAGCGGGAAGGAGACCGGGTGTGAACGTGGTTGACTCCTCCGGGTGGCTGGTATACTTTTCCGGCGGCGTACGCCGGGAGGTTCCCGACCACTATCAGTGGTCAGATTGTTTATGCGAAAGTGGAACCTCAACTTCATCAAGCTGACATCCAGGGTTTGATAATGGAAAGTTACGACTTCAAGGCGATCGAGGGGAAGTGGCAGGAACGCTGGCGGGAGATGGAACTCTTCGCCGCCCGGGACGGGGAGAAGGAGCGGGATAAGTACTACTGCCTGACGATGTACCCCTATCCCTCCGGGGTGCTCCATATGGGGCACGTCATCAACTACACCCTGGGCGACGTGATCGTCCGCTATCAGATCCTCCGCGGCTACAACGTCCTCTCTCCGATGGGGTGGGACTCCTTCGGGCTCCCCGCCGAGAACGCCGCCCGCAAGCAGGCCCGGGCGGCGAAGGAGCGGGGGGAGGAGCCGCTCCACCCGGCCGACTTCACCGAAAAAAACATCGCCCATATGAAGACCCAGATGGAGCGGGCCGGCTGGGGTTACGACTGGGCCCGGGAGGTCGCCACCTCCCGGCCCGACTACTACCGCTGGACCCAGTGGCTCTTCCTCCTCTTCTACAAGAACGGCCTGGCCGAGAAGAAGACGGCCCCGGTCAACTGGTGCGAATCCTGCGCCACCGTCCTGGCCAACGAGCAGGTTCTCTCCGATGGAACTTGCGAGCGCTGCGGGGCGGAGGTCGAGCAGAGGGACCTCAACCAGTGGTTCTTCAAGATGAGCCGCTACGCCCAGGCCCTCCTCGATGGCCACCGGGAACTGCGGGGGGGATGGCCGGAGAAGGTGATCCGGATGCAGGAGGATTGGATCGGCCGCTCTGAGGGGGCCAGGGTGGTCTTCCGGATCGCCGAGACCGGCGACGAGCTGCCGATCTTCACCACCCGCCCCGACACCCTCTGGGGGGTGACCTTTATGTCTTTGGCACCCGAGCACCCCCTGATCGGGAAACTTTTAAAGGGGACCGAGCGGGAAGCCGAGGTGATGGCGGCGGCGAAGAAGATGCGGGCCCAGGGGACGAGCGCCCGCGAACAGGCCGAGCTGGAGAAGGAAGGGGTCTGGACCGGCTGCCACGTGATCAACCCGGTCAACGGGGAGCAGGTCCCGCTCTGGGTCGCCAACTTCGCCCTGATGAGCTACGGGACCGGGGCGGTGATGGCGGTCCCGGCCCACGACCAGCGGGACTTCGAGTTCGCCCGGAAGTACGGCCTCCCGGTCCGGGTGGTGATCCGTCCGGAGGATCAAGAACTCGATCCCGAGCGGATGACCGAGGCCTATGTCGATCCGGGGACAATGACCGACTCCGGCCCCTTCGACGGGAGGCTCAACACCGGGGCGATGGGGGATATCGCCCGCTGGCTGGCAGAGAAGAAGATCGGCGGGCCGGAGGTCAACTACCGGCTCCGCGACTGGCTCCTCTCCCGGCAGCGCTACTGGGGCGCGCCGATCCCGATCGTTTACTGCGAAAAGTGCGGCGAGGTGGCGGTCCCCGAGGCGGACCTCCCGGTTGAGCTGCCCCTCGACGTCGACTTCCAGGCCCCCGGCAACCCCCTGGAGACCTCCCCCTCCTTCGTCAACTGTTCCTGTCCGGACTGCGGGGGGCCGGCCCGCCGGGAGACCGACACGATGGACACCTTCGTCGACTCCTCCTGGTACTTCCTCCGCTACTGTTCCCCCCGCGAGGAGGGCCGTCCCTTCGACCCGTCGGCGGTCCGCTACTGGATGCCGGTCGACCTCTACATCGGGGGGATCGAGCACGCCACGATGCACCTGATCTACTTCCGGTTCTTCACTCGGGCGCTTTATGACCTCGGCCTGCTCGACTTCGCCGAACCGGCCAGGAAGCTCTTCTGCCAGGGGATGGTCTGCAAGACCGCCTACTACTGCGAGAAGTGCCAGTGGATCCCCGGGGAGAAGGTGGAGGGGGGGGAGAAGGAAGGCGACGCCATCGTCGGCGGGAGCTGCTCCGCCTGCGGCGGCCCGGTCCGGGGGGAGATGACCAAGATCAGCAAGTCGAAGCTGAACATCGTCGACCCCGACCGGATGATGGACAAGTACGGGGCCGACTGCGTCCGGCTCTATATGCTCTCCGACACCCCGCCCGACCTCGACCGGGTCTGGTCCGACGAGCGGATGCAGGGGGCCTGGCGGTTCCTCAACCGGCTCTGGGATACCGCCGCCGCGGCGGCCGGGGAACTGGGAGAAGCCTCCGCGGAGCTGCCGGAAAAACTCTCTTCCGCCGACCGGGACCTGCGGCGGAAGACCCATAACGGGATCCGGCGGGTGACCGAGGCGATCGAGGGCGGATTCCGTTTCAACACCGCCATCTCCTCGGTGATGGAACTCTTGAACGCCCTGCGGGCGTCGGGGGAGGTCCACCCGGCGGTCCGGCGGGAGGCGGTCGAGAGTATGCTGGTGCTGCTGGCCCCGATCGTCCCCCACTTCTCCGAGGAACTCTGGTCCCGCCTCGGGCATAAGGAGAGCATCTTCAAGACCTCCTGGCCCGAATTCGACCCCGAGGCCCTGAAGACCGAGGAGATCGAGGTCCCGGTCCAGGTCAACGGGAAGCTCAAGAGCCGGATCACCGTCCCCGCCGGGGCGGGGGAGGAAGAGTTCAAGGCGGCCGCCCTCAACGACGGCAAGATCAGTGAGTTCCTGGCCGGGAAGGAGCCGCTTAAGGTGATTGTCGTCCCCCGCCGGCTGGTCAACATCGTGGTCAAGTAACAACCCCCTACCTCACCCCCTTTTATTCACCGCAAAGTCGCAAAGAACGCAAAGGGACGCGGAGGTATTTTTAAATTACCTTTTTGGGAAGGTATTTTAAGCGGCATAATGTCAGGGTCGGTCCACAAAGATATTATCCCCCACCTCGCCCTCATTTTTTCACCGTATCCGCAAAGATTTTATAGTATCAGTTCAAACCTCCTGAATCGTTTCGATAGACTTATTATCCCCGAATTGTGATTTATTTCGGCCAAATAACTCTAAATTTTCTCTGCGCTCCTTTGCGTGCTTTGCGACTTTGCGGTGAATTTTATTCCCGGTGAAGATATGGAAAAGGTTGATGTCACGGTAATCGGGGCGGGGGTGGCGGGGCTTTCGGCGGCGGCGGAGCTGGCGGGGGAGGGGAGGGAGCTGGTGGTGGTGGAGCGGCACGACGGTTTCGGGCGGGAGGCCTCGAGCCGGAACAGCGAGGTGATCCACGCCGGGATCTACTATCCCCGCGGGTCGCTGAAGGCCCGGCTCTGCGTCGAGGGGCGGGAGCTCCTTTACCGCCTGGCGGAAGAGGAGGGGATCCCGGCGAAGAAGATCGGAAAGATCATCGTCGCCCTCGACGAGCGCGACCTTTCCGTCCTCGAGGACCTAAAAAGACGCGGGGAGGAGAACGGGGTGGGGGGTCTGCGGCTTCTCTCCCGGGCCGAGGTGCTGGAGATGGAGCCGAACGTCCGGGCGGCCGGGGGGCTCTTTTCCCCGGAGACCGGGATCATCGACAGCCACCGGCTGATGGAGCACTTCGAGAAGCGGGCACTCACTTCGGCCACCTTCGCCTATAACTGCGAATTGACCGGGCTCCAGAAGGCGGATAAAGGTTACCTGGTAGTGATCCGGGACGCCGACGGGGAGGAGTTCTGTTTCTTAAGCCGGGTGGTGATCAACGCCGCCGGGGTGGGGAGTCAGAAAGTGGCCGAGCTGGCCGGGATCGACACCGCCGCCGCCGGCTACACGGTCCATCCCTGCAAGGGGGAGTACTTCCGGGTCCGGGGCGGTCCGGGGGAGCGGACCAACCGACTGGTCTATCCCCCCCCGACCGGGATCAGCCTCGGCCTTCACGTGGTGATCGACCTCCAGGGGGGGGTGAAGATCGGGCCCAACGCCTTCTACGTTGACGAGATCGACCATACGGTGGACGAGGGCCACCTCGAGGAGTTCTTCAAAGGAGCGCGGGGCTACCTTCCGGCCCTGAAACGGGAGAGCCTCTCTCCGGATATGGCCGGGATTCGGGCCAAGCTCTTCCGGGAAGGGGAGGAGACCAGGGACTTCGTCATCCGCTCCGAGGACGACCGGGGGCTTCCGGGGCTGGTCACCCTGGCCGGGATCGAGTCCCCCGGCCTGACCGCCTCGCCGGCGATCGGCCGTTACGTGAAAACCCTGGTCGGGGATTTCATCTGAACCCCGGCCGGAAGCGTCGGGAAACCGCCAAACCATATTCCCGGTAACCGGGAATATGGTAATATGATCATATGAAACCGACGCGGCTGGGAGTAATATTTGCCGCCGCCGCGGTCGCGGCGGGTCCGGCCGCCTGCCGCCGGGCCGAGACCCCCGAGGCGTCCGCCGGGCGGCCGGAGGAGGCGAACAGCTCACCGAGAGAAGCGATGTTCTGGCAGGGGCTGGAGGACGACGCGGTCCGCTGCGACCTCTGCCCCCGCCGGTGCGTGATCCCCGAAGGGGAGCGGGGATTCTGCCGGGTGAGGGAGAACCGGGAAGGGAAGCTTTACAGCCTGGTCTTCGGCCGGCCCTGCACGGTCGACGTCGGCCCGATCGAGAAGGCGCCTCTCTACCACTTCCTCCCCGGCCACCGCCGTCTCTGCCTGGCCACGGTGAGCTGCAACTTGAGGTGCCGGTACTGCCACAACTGGCATATCTCCCAGGTCGCCCCCGGGCAGGTGAGGGAACTCCAGTTCTCGCCGGAGGAGATAGTCGATCGGGCCCGGAAGCTGGGTTTGACCTCGATCTCCTTCACCTACACCGAGCCGGTCATCTTCTACGAATATGTTTACGAGATCAGCCGGCTGGCCCGGGAGAGGGGGCTGAAGACCTCGATCGTCTCCAACGGCTTCATCAACCCCGAGCCCCTGAGAAAGCTTCTCCCCCACCTCGACGCGGTCAAGATCGACCTCAAGGGCTTCACGGAACAGTTCTACCGGGAGGTGACGGGGGCCGAACTCGGGCCGGTGCTGGAGACGCTGCAAGTGCTCAGGGAGGAGGGCGCTTTCTTCGAGATCGTCAACCTGGTCGTCCCCACCCTCAACGACGACCCGGCCGATATCCGGAGGATGTGCCAATGGATCGTGGAGAACCTGGGGCCGGAGGTGCCGATCCACTTCAGCCGTTTCTCCCCGACCTACCGTTTGACCCATCTCCCCCCCACCCCGGTCCGGAAGCTGGAGGAGGCGGTGGCGATCGCCCGGGAGGCCGGTCTGAAGTACGTCTATATCGGCAACGTCCCCGGCCACCGGGATAACAGCACCTTTTGCCCCGGCTGCGAGGAGCGGCTGATCCACCGGGTGCACTTCTCGGTGCTGGAGAACCGGATCCGCGACGGCAAGTGCCCCTCCTGCGACTACCGGATCGCCGGGTTGTGGAATTGAAGGTGAAGAACGGAGCGAAGATCCTCGGCGGGCTGAAGCTTCCGGCGGTCGGCCTCCTGCTGTTCGCGGCCGCCCTGGCGGGGTGCGGGCCGGCCATCACAGGGGAGGCCGGCCCCGTCGAGGCCGGGCATTACCGGAAGCTGGACGACCGCGCCGTCCGCTGCGAACTCTGCTTCCGCCGGTGCGTCATCCCCGAGGGCGGCCGGGGCTTCTGCCGGGTCAGGGAGAACCGGGGCGGGAAGCTTTACAGCCTGGTCTACGGCCGGGTCTATTCCCGGCAGGTCGCCCCGATCGAGAAGGACGGGATGTACCACCTCCTGCCGGGGACGGACTTGCTGGCCCTGGCCACGGCCTCCTGCAACTTCCGCTGCCGGCACTGCCACAACTGGACCCTGACTCAGACCGGGCCGGAGAACCTCTCCTACCGGGAGATGACCCCGGAAGAGGTGGTCGCCGAGGCGGTCCGGAGGGGCGCCCGGACCATCTCGGGGACGATCAACGAACCGACCATATTCTACGAGTACCTTTACGACATCGCCCGCCTGGCCAGGAAGCGGGGCCTGAAGTTCCAGTTCCACACCAACGGCTACATCAGCCCCGAACCCTTGAGGGAACTCCTCCGGCATACCGACGGCGTGGTGGTCGACCTGAAGGGTTTCACCGAGGAGTTCTACCGGGAAGTCGCCGACGCCGAACTGGGGCCGGTCCTGGAGACCCTGAAGATCATCCGGGAAAAAGGGGTCTGGCTGGAGATCACCAACCTCGTCATCCCCACCCTGAACGACGACCCGGCCGCGATCGAAAAAATGTGCCGCTGGCTCGCCGAAAACCTGGGGAAGGACGTGCCCCTCCACTTTACCCGGTTCTCGCCGTCCTACCGGCTGACCCACCTCCCCCCCACGCCGGTCAGTACTCTGGAAGCGGCCCGGAAGATCGCCCGGCGGGCCGGGTTGAACCACGTCACCATCGGCAACGTCCCCGGCCACCGCTACAACAGCACCTTCTGCCCCGGCTGCGAGGAGCGGCTGATCCACCGGGTGCACTTCTCGGTGCTGGAGAACAAGATCCGCGACGGAAAGTGCCCCTCCTGCGACTCCCGGATCGCCGGGGTCTGGGAATAAAGGTCGCGGCCGCCGGGTGGCGGGTTATTCGCCGATGATCTTGACCAGGACCCGTTTTTTGCGCATCCCGTCGAACTCGCCGTAGAAGATCCGCTCCCAGGTGCCGAGGTCGAGCTTCCCGTCGGTGATCGCCACCACCGTCTCCCGCCCCATAATCTGCCGCTTCAGGTGGGCGTCGGCGTTGTCCTCGTACCCGTTGTGGCGGTACTGGGAGTGAGGCTTCTCCGGGGCCAGCTTCTCCAGCCAGACCTCGAAGTCGTGGTGGAGGCCGGACTCGTCGTCGTTGACGAAGACCGAGGCGGTGATATGCATCGGGTTGACCAGGCAGAGCCCCTCCTTGACCCCGCTCTCTTTCACCAGCTTCTCCACCCGCGGGGTGATGTTGATGAAGGCCCGCCGGGTCGGGGTTTCGAACCAGAGGTGTTCGGTCAATGACTTCATCTGGAGCCTCCCTCAGTAAGATTTTGGTTTGATTATCCCGGATGTTGAAATAAGGTAATCCGCGCGTTCAACCATATCACAACTGCCCGGAGGAAGAAAATGAAGGATAAGAAATTCAAGCTGATCCGCAGCCGTCTGCTGCTCCCGCTCGACGAGAAGATCGGACTGGAGACCCGGATCGAGGACGGCTACGTCCTGATCGAGGGGAGCCTGGTCCGGGAAGCCGGCCGCTACACTGACGAGATCGGAAAAAGAATCATCCGGGATTGCGGGAGCGAACTGGAAGTGATCGGCGCCTCCGGCGTTCCCGCTTCGGAAAAGGAGATCCCCTGCCTGGACGGGGTGGTCCTGCCCGGCTTCGTCAAGGCCCACGGACACGACCACGAGTCTCCGATCATCGGGGTGGCCAAGGACGAGCCCCTGACCGAGTGGCTCGATCACGCGGTCAACGTCTTCACCGGGTTCCTCAACGAGAACCGGGAGGACCTGGAGAAACGGTTCGGGGTCTCCGCCAATACCCTGACCTATTCCAAGGCCAAGCTCGACGACATTTACTACGGGATCACCACCGCCCTCACCCATCACTGCAACTTCAACAAGTATCACCTGGCCGAACTGGTCGAGGCCAACGCCCGGGCCGGGACCAAGATCATCATCGCCATCGGCGGTCAGGACCGGAACTACGACCCCCGGATCCTCGATACCGTCGAGGCGGCGGTGAAGCGGATGGACGACTGCGCCGCCGAGTTCTCGGGACGGGACCGGACCTGGATCATCCCCGGGCCCGACCAGGTCTTCTCCAACTCGGCCCAGATGATCCAGGCCCTCAAGGAATGGGCCGACGCCAACGGCACCCTCTTCCATATGCACTCCTCCGAGGAGCCCAACACCACCGCCTGGTTTTACTCCGAGTACCTGACCAGCCCGGTCGAGTACCTCCACCGGGTTCGGGCCCTGGACGAGAACACCATCCTCGCCCACCAGGTCAACAACACCCCGGTCGACCTGGCCGTCCTCCAGGCGACCGGGACCAATATCGTTCACAACCCGCTGGCCAACACCATCCTCGGTTCGGGGATGCCCCCGGTGATCGAGATGCTGGAGAAGGGGATCCCGGTCGCCGTCTCCACCGACGGCTCCGGTTCGGCCGACAGCCAGAATATGCTGGCCGCCGCCCGGCTGGCCTCCCAGTACCAGAAGGCCTTCCACCAAAACGCCCGGCTGCTCCCGGCCCAGCAGGTCCTGGAGATGGTGACCACGGTCCCGGCGAAGATGCTCCGGCTCAACACCGGATCCCTGGCCCCGGGCCGGGACGCCGACCTGATCCTGGTCGACCTGGCCCGCCCCAACCTGACCCCGACCCGGGGCGACAACGTGGTCGAGAACCTGATCTGGGCTTCCGACGGGAGCGAGGTCCGCTGGGTGGTCGGCAACGGGAAGGTGCTCAAGGACGACTACCGCTTCCTCTCCCTGGACGAGGAGAAGATCAAAGGGGATATCCAGCGGCTCTCGGAACTCCTGATCGAGTACCGCCGGACCAGCAAGGAGATCAAGGCCACCGGGGCGAGAAAGGAGTGATCCGACTCCGCTACCGGTTCCAGTCTTCGATCCGCAGCCCCGGGATGCCGGTGAAGTCCCGGGTATTGAGGGTGGCCAGGATCAAGCCCCGCCGGAGCGCGGTGGCGGCGATCATCAAATCGACTACCGGGCGAGGGGTGCCTCTCTGCCGAAGCTCGGCCGCCAGCAAACTGAAAGTCTCGGCCGCCGCCGCGTCAAAAGGCAGGACCTGGTAGCGGTCTTCCAGCAGTTCCCGGTAACGCCTCCAGTACTTGGCGGAGTCGCGGTACCGCAGCCCCTGCAGCATCTCCGCCAGGCAGATCGCGGACGTGCAGAGCTTTTCCTCCCGGAGCCCGCTCCAGCGGTCAAGAACGCTTTCCCGGGGGTGATCTTTAATCGGCTGGGAGAATACCGACGTATCCAGGAGGTGGGAAAAGATCGTCATCACTCCTCGACGCGGAATGAGAACTGTTCTTTCGACCGGGCCGGCGGCTTGAAATCGACCGGGTCATCCCTTTCCCCCGATCCGTATTTTGTCAGGTAGGCGGCCCGGCGTTCCCTGATCGTCATCCCCTGATCGGGGACCGGTTCCACCCTGACCACCGGTTTGCCCCGGCGGGTGATGGTGACCGGCTCCCGGGTCTCGGCGATCTCCCGGCAGATCTCCGAGAGCCTGGTCTTGGCTTCAAATAATCCGATAGTCTTCACGAGAATAACCTACCAGTTGACTGGTTGTGTGTCAAGCCGGTTTCTTAGCCCGAATAATTCATCATTACTTCAATTTGCCGCGAACTGATTAGATTGCTTCGTCGCCTTCGGCTCCTCGCAATGACAGAGGCCATTGCGAGCGAAAGAAATGAGCGAAGCAATCTCTAACGCCTTGGTTGATAATATTGTTTTTCGGTAACTATTCAGGACCCGGCAACAGATTACCCCCCCGGCGGGCTTGTCCCGCCGGAGGGAAAGTTCAGAATATAGCCCGCGCTCTCCCCACTCCCACCGGCGCGTAGGATTGAGGGGAAATGCTGCTTTCTGATGAACTGATTCACCTGCCGGGTCCGCCTTCGCTAAAGCTACGGCGGATAAATAAACCGGCAGGGGTCTTAAGACAAATTTCCATCCGGTTATATTGCAAACTGATTCACCTGCCGGGTGAACCGGCAGGGGTCTTGACTCAAACTCTATATGGCTGAAGGGTCCTGAATAGTTACGTTTTTCGTGAATAATCCGGGTTATGTGATTGTAACGCTATGGCGATATCGTACTGTAAGGATTTAGTTTGCTTACGCCCGGCGGTGCCATTATATTATCCACTGATATGAAGACGGCCCGATGGATAAGTTTTCCCGCGGCGGGGATCGCCGGCCTGGTTTTTGCCGGGCGGGTCTTCGCCCTGTCGGGTTCCCATCCCTCGAAGATTATGGAGGGGATGGTCCTGCTGGTCTTCCAGCTGGCCGTGATCGTCCTGGCCGCCCACCTCGGGGGTTCGATCCTGGAAAAGCTCGGACAGCCGGCGGTGATCGGGGAGATCGTGGTCGGGGTCCTGATCGGCCCCTACCTGCTGGGAGCTATCCCCCTCCCCGGTTTTCCCGGCGGTCTTTTTCCTCTCCGGGACGGTTTTCCCCTCTCCGGAGAACTCTACGGTTTCGCCACCGTGGCCTCGATCGTGCTGCTCTTCCTGATCGGCCTGGAGACCAACGTCGAGAAGTTCCTCGCCTTCTCCCTGGCCGGGTCCGTGGTCGGGATCGGCGGCGCGCTGGCCAGTTTCTTCCTCGGGGCGGCGGCGGCCAGTCTCTGCTCGGAGTTTATCTTCGGTGTGCCGATGGGGTTGGGCGACCCCCTGCCCCTCTTTCTGGGGGCGGTCTCCGCCTCCGCCTCGGTCGGCCTGACCGCCCGGATCCTGGCCGAGAAGAGAAAAGTCGACTCGCCCGAGGGGGCGACCATCCTGACCTCGGTGATCGTCGGCGACGTGATCAGCATCATCCTGGTCGCCCTGGTGATCGCCCTCGCCCAGGCCGAGATCTTCGACTGGCGGCATTCCTCTCTGGTGGCTCTCCGGGGGCTGGGGATCTGGATTGTCTTCACCATCCTCGGGCTGGTCTTCTCCCGCCAGCTGGGGAACCTGTTGAAGAGAGCCGGGGATCACGGCAGTATCGCCCTGATGAGTTTCGCCCTGGCGCTGCTGCTGGCCGGGATCTTCGAGCGCTCCGGGCTGGCGATGATCGTCGGCGCTTACGTGGCCGGTCTGGCCCTGGCCGGGACCGATATCTCCTTCATCATCCGGAGAAACCTCTCCAGCCTGAAGCGGTTCTTTGTCCCGCTCTTCTTCTGCGTGATGGGGATGCTGGTCGACCCCCACACCTTCCTTTCCTGGGGGGTGATCCTCTTCGGTCTGGTTTACCTGGCGTCCGCCTTCGCCGGGAAGCTGATCGGCTGCGGCCTGCCGGCGCTGTTCTTCAACTTCAACCTCCGGGGGGCGGGGAGGATCGGGGTGGGGATGATCCCCCGGGGGGAGGTGGCGCTGATTATGGCCGGGATCGGGCTCGCCCTGGGGATAATCCCCCGGGAGGCGTTCGGGGTCGCGGTAATGATGACGGTGGTCAGCACCCTGCTGGTCCCGCCCTGGTTCAGCCGGCTGCTGGAGTCGGACCGGCCCGGGATGCGGAAATATCCCACTGTTCGCGACCCCCACGTCCGGATCGTTTACGATATGCCCAACCCCGACACCTCCGACCTGGTTATGAATAAGGTGCTTTCGGCCTTCTTCCAGGAAGGGTTTTTCGTCCAGCGCTGGGGCCGGGAGCGTTTTTACCAGATCCGCAAGGACGATATTTTTATCTCCCTGCTCTACTCCCCCGATCAGCTGATCTTCGATTGCCGGGAGAGCGACAGCGCTTTCATCCACACCCTCTTCTACGAAGTGCTGGCGGAGATGGAGAAGGTGATGCAGAACCTCCAGGGGCTGGCCGACGCCTCGAAGATCGGCCGGAAGATCTTTACCCCCTGCGAAACCACCAAAAGTTACCCGGTCACCCTCGGCCAGATCATCAGACCGGCCGCCGTCAAGGCGGACCTGCGGGGCACGAACAAGCGGGAGATCATTGAGGAGATGCTCGATCTGCTGGTCGCCGCCGGCCAGCTCGAACCGTCGGGCCGGGACGAGGCTCTCCGCGATCTTCTCCAGCGGGAGGAGTATATGTCGACCGGGATGCAGAACTCGGTCGCCCTGCCCCACGCCAAGACCTCGACGGTCACCCGTCTGGTTTCCGCCCTGGGCCTGAAGAAGAAAGGGATTGATTTCAACTCCCTCGACGGGAAACCGGCCCGGATCATCCTCCTCACCCTCTCTCCCCGGGACGCCCAGGAGCCCTACCTCCAGTTTATGGCCCGGATGAGCCAGTTTCTCCGCCGGGAAGAGAACCGCCGCCGGCTGCTGGAAGCGGACAACGACGAAGAGCTGCACCGGGTTCTCCCCTGACAATACCCCCGAACTCCCTGATAGACAAAATCGGTATGACTGGGTTGTCTATCAAGCGGCCCGGCGGAGGATTGCGCCGGGGGTCCGGGATCAGCCGGATAGGTCGGCGGCGGGGGAATAATACTCCGGGGAGAGGCGGGGGGCCAGGGCGTAAACCACCGCGATCTCGAAGGTGGTCTTCCGGTCGATCAGGCCGGCGGTCAGGAGCCCCTCCGCCCCCGTCCGCCGCTTGCTCATCGTCGTTCCGGCCAGCTCGTCCATCGCCGTCCCCATCTCCTTTCCCTCCTCGAGGATCGCCCGGACCACCCGGTCGGGGAGCTGGAAGTGGACCCCGCCCCCGACGGTCTCCCTCTGTCCGTCTGAGATCACGCACCAGACACAGGTGAACCAGGTCCCTCCGACCCGGTTCATCCCTCCCTCGAGGCCGACGCCCCATTCGGTCCCGGCGGCCTCCCGGGACTCCCGGGCCCGGCGCCGGGCCCCGGCGATCGTTTCGGAATTGGAGAGAGGAGTGTGGGAGACACCGGATTCGGCGGCGACCGATATGACCCGGTCGCCGGCCCGGATCCGCTCCAGAACGCTCGACACCGCCGACAGCTTCAGCGGGTTCTCGGAACCGACCGCGATCTTCACATCACCGCCCGCGCGGGTTATTATTGGAACCACGAATCTTCACGGATCTTCACAAATCTTTCCCCCGCCTCGCCCCCTTTTTAATAACCGCTAATCCCGGTAATCTCCGCGAATGGTAGAAAGTTAATCTCTATCGGGATCGCTATAAACGGCTCTTCGCCCGTTTTCATTCCCTATTCCCTATTCCCTATTCCCTATTCCCCATTCCCCATTCCCTACTCCCCGTACCACCTCGTCGAGATAAAAGGCGCCAGGGCGTAGATCAGGATCGACTCGTAGGCCTGCCGGCGGCTGGAGAGGCCCCGGGTGAGAACCCCGATCGCCCCCGACTTCTGCTTGGTGTTCTCCCCCCCGATCAGGCGGTCGATCGCCGTCCCCAGCTCCAGGTTTTCCTCCCGGATCATCCGGGCGACCTCCCCCGGGAGCTGGAGATGCCCGCCGCCGCCGACCCCGTAACGCTTCCCGTCAAAGACGGCCGCCCAGCCGGCCGTCATCAGCCTCCCGTCGAATTCGGCGGCGCCGCCTTCGAAGCCGATACCCAGGTCGACCCCGGGAATTTCCCGGGCAACTTTCGCCCGCTGGCGGGCCCCGGCGATCGCTTCCTCCTCGCTCAGGGGCATCACCGAGATTCCGGGCTGGACCCCGGTCCCGACAACTTCGGCTTCCGGGTAGAGGCGGGAGAGTACACTCCGGGCGGCGGCGATCTTGACCGGATTAAGGGAACCGACGGCGATTTTCACGGTGAAACATCTCCAGAAATTTTCCAGAACACTATACCCGGTCCGGTGGTGGATTCAAACTTTAATGGAAGAAATATGCCGATTTGACTTTCCGGAACCGATGTTTTATCTTGGAAGAGTTGATCCGGATTATTCGCGGCCTTCCCCGGAACCCGGGGGGAGATAACTCTGATGGGCAAGATAGAATTAAACCGGCCGGTCCACCTGGCCCTGCGGGACAAGAACTACGAGGAGGTCCTGGGGCTGTTCAAGTACGCTCTCGAGGGCCGGTCGCTGGCCTCCCGGAAGAGGATCATCTCGGCGATGGAGGAGCATATCAGCACCGCCTACGAGCAGGCCAATTTCGCCATCCGGGGTCTGGTCGCCGAACAGCGGGAGCTGGACTTTATCCGTTTTCTGAGGATTTTCCTCGAGGCAGTCGCCGCGGCCGGCAATATCGTCGTTCACGAGGAGATCCTCAACCAGGACAGCAGTTTTCTCAACCGGTTCCTGAGCGACAACCCGGGTCTGATCCGGGAGTTCCGGGACTCCCACCGGGCCCGGGCGACGGGGATCATCAACGACCTCAAGGTAATGGTCCGGTCGACCGAGAAGAATTATCTGAACCTGAAGAAAGACAATTACGAAACGCTCCCCCCGGACGAACAGCGGCGTTACACCCTGATGTACCGGAGCGGGAAAGTCAGCCCGATCACCACTCCGCGCTGACCCGCCCGTCCCGCTTTATTCAAAGGATATTCCCCGATGAAGAACCAGGAAGATTATCTCAGCGCCCTGAAGTCGATCGTCCGTTCCGACCGGCGGTATGACCTCGAGGCCTACCTCCTGGTCCAGAACGCCCTTAGCTTTCTCCTGGCCCGGATGAAGGAGCGGCGGCACGTCTCCGCCCGGGAGCTGCTGGAAGCGATCCGGCAGTACGCCGGGAAACAATACGGCCCCCTGGGGCGTGAGGTGCTGGAGCACTGGGGGGTGCGGAGGAGCGAGGATTTCGGGGAGATCGTCTTCAATATGATCGAGAAGGGTCTGCTGAAGAAGACCCCCGAGGACAGCAAGGAGGATTTTTCCGGGGATGAGGATTTCTGGAATTCGTTCGATTGAGCGGCTTTTTCCGCCCGCCGCCCGGTTCCGGAAGCTGGCGGCCGGGGTTATGGTTTTTCTTTTCCTGGCCTCGCCGGCCTTCGGGCTGGAGGTGCCGGTGGAGCTTCCCCGGGCGGAACGGTCGCTGGAGAACGGCCTCGAGGTGCTGGTCGCGCCGGACAGTTCCAGCCCGGTGGTCGCTCTCCAGCTCTGGGTCAAGGCGGGGAGCATCCACGAGGATCCCCTGCTCGGTTCCGGCCTCTCCCATTACCTCGAGCATATGGCCTTCAAGGGCCCGGCCGGGGAGCTGAAGGGGGCCATCCCCCGGGAGGTGGAGAAGCTGGGCGGGGATATCAACGCCTATACCTCCCACGACCGGACCGTCTACCTGATCACCGTGCCCTCCGCCCGGTGGCGGCCGGCCCTGGAGCTGCTCCGGCCCCTGGTCTTCGAGATGGATTTTCTCCCCGAGGAGGTCGAGTCGGAGCGGGAGGTGATTATCCGGGAGATCAATATGGGCCGGGATGACCCCGGCCGCCGCCTCCAGCACCTGCTCTGGCGGACCGCCTACCGGGTCCACCCCTACCGTTTCCCGGTGATCGGGTACCGGGAGATCTTCCGCCGGGTCACCCGGGAGCAGCTCCTGGATTATTACCGGAAGTGGTATGTCCCCAACAATATGATCCTGGTCGGGGCCGGGGACCTCCCGGGGGAGGAATTCCTGACCGCGGCGGAAGAAATTTTCGGGACGATCCCCCCCGGCCCCTTCCCGGCGGCGCCGATCCCCGCCGAGCCGGCCCAGGCCGGGCCCCGCCGGGCGGCGGAGTCGATGGATGTCGCCCAGACCCGGATCGCCTTCGGGTTTCACGTGCCTTCACTCCACAGCCCCGATATCTACCCGCTCGACGTCCTCGCCATCCTGGCCGGGGACGGCAGGTCCTCGGAACTCCACCGGGAACTGCGCGAGGAGCGGGAACTGGTCTATTCGATCGGGGCGTATTCCCACACCCCGCTCTATCCCGGCCTCTTCGTCGTCCAGGCCCGGGCCGAACCGGAGAAGGTCCCCAAGGCCAAGGAAGCGGTCCGGGAGATTCTCCGGCGGTACCGGGAGCGGGAGGTCAGCCCCGAAGAACTGGCCCGGGCCCGGGCCCGGGTCACCGCCGGCTACCTCCAGGCCCTGACCACCGCCGAGGGGCGGGCCCGGGTCCTAGGCAATAATCTGCGGACCGCCGGCTCGGCGGACTTCCACCAAACCTACCTGGCCGGGATCGCCGCGGTCACCCCGGATGACGTCCGCCGGGTCGCCGAGCGTTACCTGATCGAAGAGAACCTGACCGTGGTTCGGATCGAGCCCGCCGCCGAAGCCGACCCCGTCCTCCCCGAACCCCCGGAGGTTGAACTGGAGGTGGAGAAGACGGTTCTCCCCAACGGTCTGACCGTCCTGGTCGGTCCCGACCGGTCCCTGCCCCTGGTCTCGATCCGGATGGTTTTTCCCGGCGGTCCCCTGGTCGAAGATACCCCCGGCAGCGGCGTCTCCCAGCTGGTCTCCCGGCTCCTCCTCCAGGGCACCGAAGCCCGGACCGCCCTGGAGATCGCCCGGGAGATCGAGGATTACGGGGGCTCGATCTCCTCCCACTCGGCGCGGAACAGTCTCGGAATCTCCCTCGACGTCCTCTCCTCCCGGACCGGCTCCGCCCTCGAGGTCTTGAGCGACGTGGTCGCCAACGCCGCCTTTCCCCCCGAAGAAGTGGAGAAGGAACGCAAAGCCCTGCTGGCCGAGATCGCCGCCGAGGAAGACGATCCCCGGTCCCTGGCCGGCCGCCTGCTCCGGGAGGAGCTCTTCGGCGATCACCCCTACCGGTTCTCGACCCTGGGGACGGCCGAGGGGGTGGCCGGCCTGACCCGGGAAGAACTGGCCGCCTTCCGGGACCGGGTCCTGACCGCCTCCAACGGGGTCCTGGCCGTCTACGGCGATACCGATCCCGAGGAAGT
>PWXJ01000260.1 GCA_003561965.1 PVC group bacterium | reverse complement strand
TCGGGACCCGGGGCGACACCGGGGAGCCGATCGTCCAGTTCCGGTTCGACCGGACCGGGGCCCGGATCTTCTCCCGGATCACCAAGCAGTACAACGCCGAGGACAACCCGCCCGGCCGGCGCCTGGCCCTGGTCCTCGACGGCAACGTCCTCTCCGCCCCCCTGATCCGGACCCATATCCCCGGCGGATCGGGTTACATCGAGGGGAACTTCTCCTTCGACACCGCCCGGCTCCTGGCCAGCCAGCTCTCGGCCGGCGCCTACCCGGCCCCGCTGGAGATCCGGGAACAGCGCTCGGTCGGTCCGGCCCTGGGCGCCGACTCGATCCGCCAGGGGGTCCGGTCCGCCGTGGCCGGCCTGGTCGTGGTAATGATCATTATGGCCTCCTATTACCTCTTTGCCGGCCTGATCGCCAACTTCGCCCTCTGTCTCAATATCGGCTTTATCGTCGGGGTCCTCTGCCTCCTCCCCTTTCTCTTCACCGGGTTCAAGGCCACCCTGACCCTGCCCGGGATCGCCGGGATCATCCTCACCATCGGTATGTCGGTCGACGCCAACGTCCTGATCTTCGAGCGGATCCGCGAGGAACTGGCCACCGGGAAGAAGCTGAAACGGGCGATCACCTCCGGTTACGAGAAGGCCTTTCTCACCATCATCGACGCCGACCTCACCACTCTGATCGCCGCCCTGGTCCTGCTCAACCCCCTGGGTTTCACCTTCCTCCCCACCGCCGGGCCGATCAAGGGCTTCGCCCTCACGTTGACCATCGGGATCTGCACCAGTATGTTCACCGTCCTGGTCGTGACCCGGACGATCTTCCAGCTCCTCTCGCTCGGCTCCTGGTTCAAGTCCCTGAAGATGCGCCTGGTCTTCAAGAAACCGAACTTCGATTTCATCGGGAAGCGGAAGAACGCCTTCGTCGTCTCCGGACTGGTGCTGGCGCTCAGCCTGGCCGCCTTCATCTTCAACGGGGAGAGGAACTTCGGGATTGACTTCACCGGCGGGGTACTGATCCAGCGCCAGTTCACCGAGGAGGTCTCGGCCGACCGGATCCGGGAAGTGCTGGCCGAAGTCGGCCTCGAGGACGCCTCGGTCCAGCAGTACGGGGGGGGCACCGGGGTGATCATCCGGACCTCGGGCACCGCGGAGACCGCTTCGGAGATCGACGAGGCGATCCGGGAAGCTCTCCCCGGCCGCTTTGATCAGGCCACCTTCGAACAGCGGACCGAGATGGTCGGGCCCAAGATCGGGCACCAGCTGCGGGTCCAGGCCCTGGGCGCAGTGGTCCTGGCGGTCCTGGCGATTATGGCTTACATCTGGCTGCGGTTCGCCGAGTTCAAGTTCGCGATGGGGGCGGTCCTGGCCCTGGTCCACGACGTGGTGATCACCATCGGGTTCCTGGCCGGGTTCTTCCTCTTTCCGATCCGGGAGTTCAACATCCCGATCATCGCGGCGCTGCTGACCATCGTCGGTTATTCCCTCAACGACACCATTGTCGTCTTCGTCCGGATCCGGGAGAATATGAAGGCGATGCGGGGCGAGTCCGACGAGAAGATCATCAACACCTCGATCAACCAGGTCCTCAACCGGACCCTGCTGACCTCGCTGACCACCCTGATCGTGGTCGGCTTCCTCTTCATCTTCGGCGGGACGGTGATCAACGACTTCGCCTTCGCCCTGTTGGTCGGGGTGGTGGTGGGGACCTACTCCTCGATCTTCGTCGCCAGCCCGGTGCTGCTCTTCTGGCACCGGCGGGGAACGGTCAGGAAGTAGGGCGGTTGAATCAGTTCACCGGGTTGGAACTTCCGGAAAGAAAGACCCCCGCGGCCTTGCCCGTCCGCCGCAGCTTGAGCAAAGGCGGGTGCCGAGGGGGAATCAGTTCATCCGCCCTGATCAGGGCTTGGTGATTTTGCCGTTCCGGATACACCGGGTGCAGACCCGCACCGTCCGGGTCCGGCCGTCGACCACCGCCCGGACCTTTTGCAGGTTGGGAAGGATCGTCCTCCGGGAGACCCCGGTTATCCGCTTGCCGACCCCCCCTTTCTTCTTGGCCAGACCCCTACGGCTGATCCGGTTTCCGGACAACGGTCCTTTTCCGCAGATTTCACAGACTTTAGACATAACGAAAGGTTCCTTGTATATGGGAATAACAGGTATTATGAATGCCGGTCTTCACTCCTGACTTGTCACGGCAACCGGGAAGCTATACCATAAGCTCGATCCGGAGCCAAGGTTATTTTTCCGGCTCAATCCGGAATTCCCAGAATAATGGGTTCATTATGTGCCGCCCCCTGCGGGGGCTCTGCGATACTATTTATTGCTCCATATCCACGGGCTGACGCCCGTGGCTAAGAATGTATCGCCCGCTGCGCGGGCTACAAATATGAAAGCTCTGTGGAACCGGGATAAGCAGCCCCCGCAGGGGGCGAAACTTCTCTCAAGCCACGGGCGTCAGCCCGTGGTACTGGATCGGAACCAATAACTCAAAGCCCCCGCAGGGGGCGACACAATTTCCAACCGGATGATGATAAATTTTCCACCAGCAGGGCAAGATTAACCTTGAGCAAATTTCACCCTGATTCTGTACTTCAGTAACTGCCTTCAACGCCCCACAATCATTGATTGAGGCAAATACCCGGCTTTGGAAAATCCGGATATAGCCATTTTCCCGTTCCCGGGGAATTCGACTCCCGGCTTCTGTATTCTTAATTCTGACTCCCGACTTCAATCTCTCGACCCCTATGGACCTCAACGAAAATATCCAGTATCTCAAGGGGGTCGGCCCGGTCCGGGCCCGGCGCCTGGAACGGCTGGGGGTCTCCACCGTCGAGGACCTGCTTTATTTCTTCCCCCGCGACTACCAGGACCGCCGGCGGATCTCCCCGATCGGGACCCTGAAGGAGGGTGAATTCGTCTGCGTCCGGGGGGAGGTACTGGCCGGGGGGACCCGGAAGACCCGCGGCGGGAAGAAACTCTTTCAGCTGGTGGCCGCCGACGCCAGCGGCCGGATCACCTGCACCTGGTTCAACCAGGCCTATCTTGAAAACGTCTTCCGCCCGGGACAGGAGGCGATCTTCGTCGGCCGGGTCGGGCTCTACGGCAGCCTCCAGCTGGTCAACCCGGAGTACGAGATCCTCGACCCCGAGAGCGGGGAGATGAACCGGGCGGGGCGGATCATCCCCGTCTATCCCCTGACCGAGGGGCTGAACCAGAAGACGGTCCGGGACCTGGTCGAGCGATCCCTCGAGCAATTCCTCCCTCAGCTTCCGGATCCGCTCCCGGAGAGGTTCCGAGACCGCTGGCGGGTGGCCGCCCTGGACGAGGCGATCCGGAATATCCACTACCCGGCCGACCGGGAAGCCCTGGACCGGTCCCGCCAGCGCCTGATCCTCGACGAATTCTTCACCCTCCAGCTGGCCCTGGGCCTGAAGCGGCAGAAACGGGACCGGGAAGTGAAGGGCCTTCCCCATTCGGCCTCCACCCCCCTCCGCGACCGCTACATCGCCTCGCTCCCCTTCCGCCTGACCGGGGCCCAGCGGCGGGCGATCGCGGAGATCGAGTCCGATATGACCGGGGAGCGGACGATGAACCGGCTGCTCCAGGGCGATGTCGGCTCGGGTAAGACCGTGGTCGCGGTCTGCGGGCTTCTGACCACCGTGGACAGCGGCTACCAGGGGGCGATTATGGCCCCGACCGAGATCCTGGCCGCCCAGCATTACGAGAATATCCGCCGGGAGCTGGAGCCCCTGGGGGTGGAGACGGTCCTGCTCACCTCGGGGATCAAGGGGAAGCGCCGGCGGGAGATCCTGGAGCGGATCGCGGCGGGGGAGATCGGGGTGGTGGCCGGGACCCACGCCCTGATCCAGGAGAAGGTCGATTTTCACCGGCTGGGGATGGTGGTGATCGACGAGCAGCACAAGTTCGGGGTCCGGCAGCGGGCCGACCTCCGGAAGAAGGGCGTCGGCCCCCACGTCCTGGTGATGACCGCCACGCCGATCCCCCGGACCCTGACCCTGACCGTTTACGGCGACCTCGACGTCTCCCTCCTCGACGAGATGCCCCCCGGCCGGGAGAAGGTGAAGACCTACTGGATCGGTCCGGAGAAGCTCGAGGGGGCCTACCGCTTCATCCGGAAGGAGGTGGACGACGGCCGGCAGGCGTTCATCATCTACCCGATGATCGAGGAGTCCGAACAGCTGGAACTGAAGGCCGCCGCCGAGATGTTCGAACGCCTCCGGCGAGAGGTCTTTCCCGGGATCCCGGTCGCCCTGATCCACGGCCGCCTCCCCTCGGAAGAGAAACGGGAAGTGATGGAGCGGTTCCGGAAGAAGGAGACGATGATCCTGGTCTCCACCGTGGTGGTGGAGATCGGGATCGACATCCCCGACGCCACCGTGATGCTGATCGAGAACGCCGAGCGGTTCGGCCTCGCCCAGCTCCACCAGCTCAGGGGGAGGGTGGGGCGCTCCCGGCATCCGGCCTACTGCATCCTCCAGGGCAACCCCCGGACCGAGGACGCCGCCCGGCGGCTGCGGGCGATCCGGGATATCGACGACGGTTTCCAGATCGCCCGGGAGGACCTGGAGATCCGCGGCCCGGGGGAGTTCTTCGGCACCCAGCAGACCGGGCTCCCCGAGCTCCGGATCGGCTCGATCGTGGCCGACCTGGAATTGATGGAGTTCGCCCGGACCCGGGCCTTCCGCCTCCTGGAGGAGGACCCCGCCCTTGCCGCCCCCGACCTGGAACCCCTCCGCCGCCGCCTCCGCCGCCGCTACGGGGAGAGCTTCGAACTCGGCGACGTCGGGTAGGCAGTGGGGAGTGTCCTTTTCGTCCTTGGCGTCAGAGTCAACTCGTTATCGCGCGAAGATTCGAGTTTTTCAAAAAGGGGGCGAGGCGGGGGAAGATTCGTGATTATTCGCGAGGATTCGTGGTTTCAAAAAGGGGGCGAGGCGGGGGAAAGAATTAGAGTAAATTGGTGTAATTAGTGGATAAAAAGGGGGCGAGGCGAGGGAAGATTCGTGATTATTCGCGAGGATTCGTGGTTTCAAAAAGGGGGCGAGGCGGGGGAATGAATACTATTAAATTGGCGTAATCAGTGGTTAACACTGGAGAGAGTATGGTCCCGTGAGGATCATCGCCGGAAAGTACCGGGGGAGGAGGCTGCGCCCGGTCCCGGGCCGGAAGACCCGGCCGACCGGTGACCGGGTCCGGGAAGCCCTCTTCAGCGTCCTCGGAGAGACGGTGGCCGGCAGCCGGGTCCTCGACCTCTTCGCCGGCACCGGGGCGTTGGGGTTGGAGGCCCTGAGCCGGGGGGCCGCCCGGGTGGTGATGGTCGAGAACGACCCGTCCGCCCGGGCGGCGATCGAAGCCAATATCGCTTCCCTCGGGGCCGCCGCCGACGTCCGGATCCACCCCGCCGCCTTTCCCGCCGCCCTCGAGGATCTCTCCGGAGCGGGGGAGGAGTTCGATATCGTCCTGGCCGATCCGCCCTACCGGTCGGGGCTCGGGGGAAATCTCTTGGACCGGCTCGCCGGGTTTGCTATCCTCGCCCCCGGTGGAGTGGCGGTGATCGAACACTCCCCGGAGACCGGGCCCGGTCCGGCCGGGCCGGGCTGGCGGCCGCTCCGGCGGAAACGGTACGGCCGGACGGTCCTGTCCTTTTTTGCCCGGTCCGATTATCAGCCCCGCAACCTCCACCCGAACTGAACAGAGAATTCCATCCGCGAGGAACCTTTGTCCTATGAAAGAAAACCGCGAAGGCGCCATCTACGCCGGGAGTTTCGACCCGATCACCCTCGGCCACCTCGACCTGATCCAGCGGGCGGCCAAGATCTTTCCCCGCCTGATCGTGGCGGTCGCCGACAACATCGAGAAAGTCCCCAGCTTCTCCCTGGAACGGAGACTGGCGATGATCCGGGAAGCGGTCTCCCCCCTGCCCGGGGTCGAGGTCGAGGCCTTTTCCGGGCTGCTGATCGATTACGCCGCCCGGAAGAATATCCGGGTGGTGGTTCGGGGGTTGCGGGCCATCTCCGATTTCGAGTATGAATTCCAGATGGTCCTGACCAACCGGAAACTTTCCCCGGGGCTGGAGACGATCTTCCTGATGCCGGGCGAGTCCTACACCTACATCAGCTCCCGGATGGTCAAGGAGATCCATTCCCTGGGAGGCGATATAACCGCCTTTGTCCCCCCCGGGGTGGCCCGGGTTCTGGCCGAGACCGATGAAAGTTAACCTCCGCTTGCTGCCGCCCGGGGGGATCTCGGTCGAGGGAACGGAAGAGGCCTCGATTATCGATATCTCCGATCCGGTGGCGGACGTTTCCCAACCGGTCAGTTATCAACTCCGCGTCGTCCGGGCCGGCCAAACCCTGGTGGTCCGGGGCAGTCTGGAGACCGGGGTCACCCTGACCTGCTCCCGCTGCCTGGAAAAATTTCCGGCCCCCCTGCTGGTCCCCGGTTTCGGCCGGGAACTGGAACTGCTCGGGGATGAGTCAATAATCGACTTGACCGGGGATATCCGGGAGGATATTATCCTCGCCATTCCTGTCAAACCGCTCTGCCGGGCGGATTGTCAAGGAC
>PWXJ01000143.1 GCA_003561965.1 PVC group bacterium | reverse complement strand
CTTGGCCAGGCCGCAAGCAGTGGACAGATCCAGAGCAATCTCAAAGACTTGATCAAACTCCTGTCCATGGCCGTCTCCTCATTGATCAGCCTCTTTATTAGAAGCAATTATGGCACCGCAATCGGGGGCGATATGGGAAATTGACAGATGTACGACCAGACGCTGATCCGCAGCATCTACGCCGTAATACGGAATCAATCCGGCCGCCTCCTGGCGGTACGGAAACACGCCTCGTCCTTCTATATCCAACCCGGCGTCAAGCCCGAATCAGGCGATGCGGCACCGCACAGGCTGGCGGGCTGACGGCATGGCTTTCCGTAACCGAGAGATTGATTGTACGTTCCTGGCGCAGGACTTGCGACCTTTTGCTGGGGAACAGCGTCTTGGTATAAGGGAGTTTTGAGAAAACGCTGATGCGCTTGCCTCGTTTGTCATTTCTGGTGCTGCTGGCCGGATCGCTGCTGCTTGTCGGTGGCCTCGTTCGGATCATCGCCGCCTTCCAGCCGGATTCTTCGACCACCAGTTAGGTCAGCCGGCTGTTTTCGAACCATTCCAGCAGGCGGTAGAGTTCGTTGTTATCCATTGGACACCTTCTTCGCGGTTGTATTTTCGACAGGATAACAGGATTTTCGGGATAGTTATATACCTATATCCCGTCATCCCGTCTAGAATCACCGTTGTGGATTGACGAAGGCTTCGGCTATCTCCCCCACCGCCCGGCAGAGGAGGTCGGCCTCTTCGACGGTGTTGAACGGCCCGAAGCTGGCCCGGACCGTCCCTTCCGGGAAGGTCCCGGCCGCCCGGTGGGCGTCGGGCGCGCAGTGGAGCCCGTCCCGGACCTTGATATTGAAGCTCCGGTCGAGGAGCGAGGCGGTCTCCCGCGGCGGCAGCCCGTCGAGGTTGAAGGAGACGATCCCGTGATGGCGGTCCGGGGGGGGGAGAAAGAGGGTGAGACCGTCGATCCCGGCCAGTCCTTCGGCCGCCCGGCGGGTCAGGGAGTCGATCCGGCGGCGGACCGCTTCGACCGTCTCCCGGCGGAGGTAATCCAACCCCGCCCGCAGCCCGGCGATCCCCCAGCTGTTCTGGGTCCCGACCTCGTACTTGTGGGGGAGCCGGTCGATAAAGACTTCACCCGGCGCTACCACCCCGGTTCCCCCGAACTTCAGGGGGTCGACCAGCCCGACCAGTTTCTCCCGGATGAAGAACCCGCCGGTCCCGGTCGGGCCGAGCAGCCCCTTGTGTCCGGAGAAGGCGAAAAAGTCGATCCCCGCCGCCTCGACGTCAACCGGGCAGGCCCCCAGGGACTGGGCCCCGTCGACCGCGAAGATGGTCTCCGGGTAATCTTTCAGGATCCCCCCGATCTCCTCGATCGGGGCGACCAGGCCGAAGACGTTGGAGATGTGGTTGACCGCGCAGATCCTGGTTTCCCGGGTCAGGGAAGATTTCAGCCGGTCGAGGTCGATCCCGGTCTCCAGGGACCCGGCCATCCGCTCCACCGTCACCCCCCGCCGTTCCGCCAGCCAGGCCAGGGGCCGGGTCAGGGCGTTGTGCTCGAAGGGGGAGATCAGGACCCGGTCGCCTGCTTCCAGGCAGCCCAGGATCAGGGTGTTGAGGGACTCGGTCGCCCCCGAGGTGAAGACGATATCCTCCCCCCGGCAGTTGAGCAGTTCGGCCGCTCCGGCCCGGGCCCGGTCGATAATTTCCGCCACCCGGCGGCTCTCCCGGTAGAAACCCCGGTCGTTGCCGATCCCGACCTCCCGGGCGAAACGGTCGGCCCGGCGGTAAACCGCTTCCGGCTTCGGATAGGAAGTCGCCGCCTGGTCGAGGTAGATCTTAGTCCCGGTTTTCATTGTCCGGTTGAGGTTTCCGCCGGCGGAAGAGCTTCCGCTCCCCGGTCTCCGGGGGGGAGATCGTCCCCACGGTGACGTTGACCTCTTTCAGGTCGAGCCCGGTGAACTGTTCGATGTTCTCGAGGATGAAGAGCTGCAGGCCGTGGATCCGTTCATTGATCTTCATCCCGAACGGTATCCGGGTGATCACTTCCAGCTTGTAACCGCCGTCTTCGGTGGTGATGACGATCTTCTCGACCCGGATCTCCGGGTTGTACTCGTTGACGCAGTGAATCACCATCTGGCTCAAGGCGCTTTCCGAGATCCGGACCAGGCCCTTGTTGCTGTAGGTCGGACGGACCAGGGTCTTCTCGAAGGCGTTCTTCCCCTTCCGGAAGAACAGCCTCCGCCTGAGGAAGACCTGGATCGAGTCGAGAAAGATATGGGAGTGCTCCCGCTTCACCTCGACCGAGGGGACCGGGATGATGTGCTTTCCCCCGGTCGCCCGGGTCCGGCCGGCCGCGGCGATCTCCTCCTGGGTGGCGATATCCTCGATCCGGATCCACCGGCCCGGCTCGGGCAGGTGGAGCCGGCGGGCGATCTTTTTCGCCATCCGGTCGGAGGTGGCGACGATCAGCACCTTCTTGAAGTGCTCCGCCCGGAGGCTGTCGATCACCTCCCGGGCGTGGTCGGGGTCGGAAAAGATCGCCGTCCTGACCGCGGCGAACCGGCCGCTCTCCTTCTTGGCCGACTTCCCGGCCAGGATCCGCTGATCCCGGATCGCCAGGCCGTCGTCGATGATGATGTCGACCCCGAACCGCTGGGCGATCAGCTGGGCCCGGAAGCTCTTTCCGGTTCCGCTTCTCCCGACCAGGGCGAAGACCCTGACCTTCCGGAAGCGGAGGGCGAGCTGATTGAGGAAATCCCGGGTTTTAACCGCCAGCTTGGTCATATCCGCTTTTCGGCTGGTTGATTGAGGTTCTCCCTCTCCCGGAGGGTGACTTCTCCCGAGGAGAGGGTAAGTTCCCGGCCGTCGTCCTGACGGATCCGGAGGCCGCCCTCGGCCGTGATCCCGAGGGCGAGGCCGGCGGCCTCCATCCCGCCGCCGGAGGCCCGGACCAGCCGGCCGATCGTCGCCGACCGCTCCCGGCAGATGGCGAGGACCCGGGAGAGGTCCCCCTCCGGACCGAAATCCCGGTAGAGTTCCTCCAGTTCAGCCAGGATCCCGGCGGCCAGTTCCGCCCGGCCGGCCCCTCCGCCTCCCGCCCGCCGGATCGAGGTGGCCCGGCCCCGGAGGGCGGGGGGGAAATCCTCTCCGGAGACGTTGATCCCGATCCCGACGACCAGGAACGATTCCCCGTCCCGGTCGGTCCCGGTCTCGGCCAGGACCCCGCCGGCCTTGAGCCCCCCGAGGAGGATATCGTTGGGCCACTTCAGTTCGAAGCCGACCCCGGCCCGGCTCTCGATCGCCCGCCCGGCGGCGGCCGCCGCCAGGAGGGTGAGGCCGGGATAGCGGGCCGGGGGGCAGCGGGGCCGGAGGATCACCGAGAGGCAGAGCCCCTCGCCGGTCCGGGAGAGCCACCGTCTTCCCCGCCGGCCTCTTCCCCGGAGCTGGCGGTCGCTGATCACCGCCGTCCCCTCTCCGGCGCCCTCCGCGGCCAGCCGGCGGGCGGTGTCGTTGGTCGAATCGACCTCCGGGAAATAATGCAGGGGGCGGCCGAACCGCCGGGAGGTCAGGGCCCGGGAAATAATCTCTGGCGAAAGCCGGTCCATCGCGGCCCCGTCTAACGGCGGACCATATCCTGGTAAAGTTTGTCGTAAAAATCGAAGACTTCCTCGAAGGTGATCCCCAGCCGGTAGCCGACGAAGATGAAATCCCTGAAGATCTCCATATAGACGGAGAGACTGGGGAGGTAGTTTTCCGCCAGGAGGTTGGCCTTCAGCTCGGTGATCCGGTCGAAGATCCGCAAAAACAGCTCGATCAGTTCCCCCTCGGCGTCGTCGGGGATATCCCTGAGGTTGGAGTTGACGACATTGAAATTGTTGTCGTTCCCGATCGAGAGCAGGAACTTGAAGCAGTCGATGTAGCGGAGCAGGAGCTTGTTCTTGTCGATCTCCCCCACCGGGCAGGGATACTTGTAGCACTTGGTCAGGTTGGCCAGTTCCCCGGTCTTGACTTCCAGGGCCAGGATCTGGGTCCGGACCAGGCGGTTCCGGTCGAGGACCTCCCCGTTCCGCTGGCAGACCCTCCGGATCTCGTTGTCGATGATGTTCTGGATCTTGAATAGGTACTTAAGTTTCATCGTCGCTGAAATAGGATTATTCTTACCGCGGGTTTCAATTAACCGAACAGGGCCATCATCACCCCGGCGACCGTGGCCGCGGCGATCGCCCCGGCGACGTTGGGCCCCATCGCGTGCATCAAGAGGAAGTTCGAGGGGTCCGCCTCCTGCCCGAGTTTCTGGGAGACCCGGGCCGACATCGGGATCGCCGCCACCCCGGCCGAGCCGATCAGGGGGTTGACCTTCCCCCCGGAGACCAGGTTGATCAGCTTGGCCAGCAGCACCCCGCCGGCCGTCCCGGCGGCGAAGGCGACCAGTCCCAGGATGATGATCAGAAGCGTCGACGGGGTGAGAAACTTGGCCGCCGAGGCGCTGGCCCCGACCGCCAGGCCGAGCAGGAGGATGACGATGTTCATCATCGCGTTGGCCACCGTCTCCTTGAGCCGCTCGACCACCAGCGACTCCTTGAGCAGGTTCCCCAGCATCAGCATCCCGACCAGGGTGGTCGACTGGGGGACGATCAGCCCGGCGACCAGGGTGACCAGGATCGGGAAGAGGATCTTCTCGGTCTTCGAGACCGGCCTCAGCTGCCGCATCCGGATCTTCCGCTCCTTCTCGGTGGTCAGCAGCCGCATAATCGGCGGCTGGATGATCGGGACCAGGGCCATATAGGAGTAGGCCGCCACCGCGACCGGGCCCAGCAGGTGGGGGGAGAGCATTATAGTCAGCCAGATCGCCGTCGGTCCGGACGCCCCCCCGATATTCCCGATCGAGGCCGACTCCGGGCCGCTGAACCCCAGCAGGATCGCCCCGATAAAGGTGGTGAAGATCCCGATCTGGGCCGCCGCCCCGAGAAAGATCGCCTTGGGGTCGGCGATCAGGGGGCCGAAATCGATCATCGCCCCGATCCCGGCGAAGATCAGCGGGGGACAGATTCCCAGCTCGTTGCCCCGGTAGAAGTACCAGAGCAGCCCCCCGGCCACGTCCCGTTGCGGGGGGGTCATCAGCCCGGCCAGGGGGAGGTTGACCAGGAACATCCCGAAGGCGATCGGGACCAGGAGCAGGGGCTCGAACTTCTTCCTGATCCCCAGGTAGAGGAGGAAGAAGGAGACGGCCAGCATCACCGCGGTCTTCCAGTCCAGCTGGGCCAGTCCGGTATCGCCGGCAAACCTGGAGATAATCTCAATCACTATTCCCTATTCCCCATTCCCCATTCCCTATTCAATCACCAGCAACAGATCCCCCGAGCTGACCACCGAACCGTCCTCGACCGCGATCGAGGCGATCCGGCCCCCGGCCGGGGCCGGGATCTCGTTCTCCATCTTCATCGCTTCCAGGATCAGCAGGACCTGCCCCTGTTCGACCGTCTCCCCCTCCTTGACCTTGACCTCGATGATCGTTCCCGGCATCGGGGAGGTCAATTTTCCCCCGACCGGGGAGGCGCCGGTCGGCGTCGGGGCGGAGGCGAGGTCGGGCACTTCGGGAGCCGGCCCCCGGAAACGGGCCGCCGGCGCGCCGGCCGGTCCTTCTTCGACTTCAACCTGGTAACTCTTGCCGTTTACCCTGACGGTGAACTTTCTCATCGTGTTTTCCTTCCTTGCCGTTTGAAATTACGGATCGCCAAGCTGCCGGATCCCGGTCCAGGGAGAGGGCGGGGCCGGTCCCCGGGTTATCTTTCTCACCCGGACCTTCTCCACCGGGTCTTCCCGGCAGACGGCCAGGGCGGCGGCGATCGCCGCCACCCGGGCCCCGATGTCTTCCTCCGGGGCCGGGCGGGTGGGGAGCGGGGTTCTTTCCTCTTCGAGGGGTTTTCCCCCGAAGAACCGGGAGAGGACCCGGACCGCCGCCCAGACCAGGATCAGGGCGAGAAAGGTCAGGCCCATCCCGAGCAGGGTGATCTCGGCGATCCCCCGGATCTTGTCCGGGAGCGCAAGGACCCTCAGCGCTTCGCTGTCCCGAAATGTCTCCAGCAGCGTCATCCGAATTTTCCCTTACCGGCTTTGTGGGGCACGGCTTGCCGTGCCCCTACACGGTATGCCCGGGCCTATTTCGTTGGGGCACGGAATGTCGTGCCCCTACAGGGGGATATTTCCGTGTTTCTTCGGCGGGAGCTTTCCCCGCTTGGTCTCGAGCATATTGAAGGCGTCGATCAGTCTCGGCCGGGTGACCGCCGGGTCGATCACGTCGTCGACGTAGCCGAGTTCGGCCGCCTTATAGGGGGTGGCGAACTCGGAGGTGTACTCGTCGATCTTTTCCTGCCGGGCCGCTTCCGGGTCTTCGGCCCCCTCGATCTCCCGGCGGAAGATGATCTTGGCCGCCCCGGCCGGTCCCATCACCGCGATCTCGGCTTTCGGCCAGGCCAGGATCAGGTCGCCGCCGAGGTGGCGGGAGCTCATCGCGATGTAGGCCCCCCCGTAGGCCTTCCGGGTGATCAGGGCGACCAGGGGGACGGTGGCCTCGCTGTAGGCGT
>PWXJ01000272.1 GCA_003561965.1 PVC group bacterium | reverse complement strand
GACGGAGTGGCCATAGTAAAAGAGGATGGCCTGGGTACAGCCCGCCCAGCACCACTCGGACTGCTGCTGGGTCCGGACCGGGACCGCCAGGACCCGAGCCGAGACCGGAGCGGGCAGTGCGACGGCCAGGAGCGCCAGGGCGGAGATTACGGCGGCGAAGCTCTTCATTCTCCACCTCCTTCAGGCGCCGACCCAAAGGCGGCGATGTTCTCCCGGACCGCTTCCCGCAGGGGGACGAGCAGGTCGTCCAGGCCGGCGGTCAGGGAATATTCGGGGAGAGCCTTCTGCCGCCAACCGGCGAACCCGACCCCGTCGATGGTCAGGGGGGTGAGGTTGTCCGGGCCCTTCTCGGGGACGGTGAAGAAATAGGAGGCGGCCTGGTAGACCAGGATCAGTTTCGGGGAATAGCCCCTGGCCCTCGGCCACTGCCGGGAGAACTTCTCCAGCTCGCCGGCCAGGGGGGCACGGCCGAGGGAGACCGCCTCCCAGGCGCCGTCCATCGGGGCCACGGTCAGGATACAGCGCGACCGGCCGTCAAGGAGCACCGGGAAGAACCAGAGACCGGTGGGGGTAATCAGTCCGCCGACGTCGGTGGTTTCCGAGGCGGAGAACAGATCGTCCGGATGAATGGTGTAGAGGAGCCAGGGATCGCCGAGCCGGGCCGCCGAGAGGTCCTCCCCCTCGGCGAAACCGAAGTTGGGAAGTTCCCCGGGGGGGAGGTCCGCCAGAAAACCGGCCAGCCCGGCCTCGGCGGCCGCCGCAACCTCCGGGGGCGGGACGCCGGCCGGGGAAAAGGCGGGATGGAGCAGGAAGAGAAACACCGCCCCGGTGATTATCGACCACTTCTTCATCAGGACCTCCTTGGCAGACCTGACTTTACGCGGCCTCTCCCCGAAGGGCGGTGCCGGCTCAGAGCCGTTCTCTGATTTTTGCGTGGTAAATATACCACACCGGGAGGGAGCGGACAGAGAAAAAAGATAAAATATTTCAGTCCCCGGAGGGGCCGGGGGGGTCGCCGAGGACGGACTTGATCAGGGAGATCAGCTGGCCGCCCTCGATCAGGACCTTCTGGGTCGCCTTCATCTTGTCGACCGGGTCGACCGAGGCGGAGGCCTCGAGGGGGGAGAAGGTCTGAATCAGGCGGGAGTCGGGGAGGAGGTCGCGGGCCACCTCGAGCAGCTTGTTGTAGCGGGTGATGAAGGAGCCGGCGTCGTAGTAGCCGGCCCCCAGCTGCTGGATGGTCTTCAGGTCGTTGAGCAGGGCGCGGAGCATCCCCAGGAGGATCTTGATCTCGTCCCGGGGAGACGGCTGCTTGTCCGCGGTCATTTCGATTCCGGCGGCGGCTCGGACTCTTTAGCCTTTTTCTTCTTCTCTTTGGCGGCCGGCGCCGGACCTTCGGCGTCGACAAAGGCCAGACGGACCATCTCGGCCCCGTCGCCCCGGCGGGGGCGGGCCAGCTTCAGAAGCCTGGTGTATCCGCCGTCCCGGTCGGCAAACCGGGGTCCGATATCGTCGAAGAGAATTTTCACCGCCTCCTTGTCCCGGAGGACGGCGACCGCCCGGCGGCGGCCGGCCAGGGTCCCGGCCCGGGCCAGGGTGACCATCTTCTCGGCCAGGGGCTGGGCGGCCCGGGCCTTGGCCCGGGTGGTGACGATCGCCTCCTCCCGGATCAGGCTGGAGACCATATTGGCCAGCATCGCCCGCCGGTGGGAGGACGTCCGGTTCAACTTGACTGTCTTCTTTCGATGCCGCACTGTTATTTACTCCGTCGGTGAATTGCTTCCCTCGGTCAGCTGCCGGAGAGGATCCGGCTCGGGGAGTTCCATCCCCAGGGAGAGGCCGAGCCCGGAGAGGATACTCTTGATCTCGTCGAGCGATTTCTTCCCGAAGTTCCGGTACTTGAGCATCTCGGCCTCGGTCTTCCGGACCAGGTCGCCGATGGTCTGGATGTCGGCCGACTTGATGCAGTTGGCCGAGCGGACCGAAAGCTCGATCTCGTTGATCGGCATACTGAGCAGCTTCTGGAGCTTGTCCTCCTGGTCCTCTTCCTCGGTCTCCTCCTCGAACTCGACCACGTAGAGGTCGTCGTCGGTGAAGAGGTCGAGGTGGCGCTTGAGGATGGCCGCCGACCGGATCAGGGCCTCGCGGGGGGTGAGCCGGCCGTCGGTCCAGATCTCCAGGATCAGCCGGTTGAAGTCGGTCCGCTGCCCGACCCGGGTGTCCTCCACGGCGTACTTCACCTTCTTCACCGGGCTGAAGATGGAGTCGATCGGGATCACCCCGATCGGGGCTTCCGGGCCCTTGTTCATCTCGGCGGGCCTGAACCCCCGGCCGATCCCGATCCCGAGTTCCATCTCCAGGGTCGCGCCCTTGGCCAGCCGGGCGATCGGCTGCTCCGGGTTGACCACCTCGACCGTCCCGCCGGTCTCGAGATCGCCGGCGGTCACTTCCTTCTCCCCCTTGGCCGAAAGCCGGATCACCCGGGACTCCCGGCCGTCCATCCGGAAGACCACCCGCTTCAGGTTGAGGATGATCTCGGTCACGTCCTCGTAGATACCCTCGATGGAACTGAACTCGTGGAGGACGCCGTCGATCTTGACGTCGGTGACCGCCGCCCCTTCCAGCGAAGAGTGCAGCACCCTCCTCAGGGCGTTGCCCAGGGTGAAACCGTAACCTCTCTCGAACGGTTCGATGGTGAATTTTGTATAGGTGGAGGTCCTGGTCTCCTCTTCCTCGATCAGGACTTTCGGAAGCTCAAACTTCCCCATAACGATGGCCATATGTCTTCCTCCTTGGAATATTTCCCATCGGCCTCGGGCCCGTTCCGGGCGGCCGGATTACTTCGAATAAAACCCGACCACCAGGGAGAGATCCACCGGGACCCGGCCGTCTCCGGCACCGGGCAGGCGGAGCACCTCGCCCCGAAACCGGTTCTTGTCCAGCCGCAGCCACTCCGGAACCTCCTGGGCCCGGGTGGCTTCCAGGGCCTCGGCCGCCCGCTGGCGGCTGGTCCCCCGCTCCCGGACTTCGATCACGTCGCCGGCCTTGACCTGGCAGCCGGGATAATCGGTCCGGCGGCCGTTGACCAGGATGTGGCCGTGCCGGATGAACTGCCGGGCGGTCCGGGGAGAGGTGACGAAACCCAGGCGGTAGATGACGCTGTCCAGGCGTCTTTCCAGCATCGAGACCAGGTTATCGCCGGTCTTGCCCTTGGCCCGGGCCGCCAGGGCGAAATAGTTGGCAAACTGCCTCTCCCCGATCCCGAAGCTTCTCCGCATCTTCTGCTTTTCCCGCAGCTGGCGGCCGTACTCGGATTCCTTTCTCCGGCGAAACCTCTGGTCGCCGGGGGGCTTTCTCTCCTTCTCGACCGGGCACTTGCTCATCAGGCACTTGGCGCCCTTGAGAAAGAGCTTCATCTTCTCCCGGCGGCACAACCTGCAGACTGGACCGATATACCTTCCCATAACCTCTCCTGAATATTAGCTTTAGCTGGTCGCTGTCTAAACCCTTCTTCTCTTCGGCGGCCGGCATCCGTTGTGGGGGACCGGGGTGACGTCGCGGATCGCGGTCACCTTCAGGCCCATCGCCTGGAGAGCCCGGACCGCCGACTCCCGGCCCGAACCCGGACCCTTGACCCAGACCTCGATCCGGTCGAGCCCGTAATTCTTGGCTTCGCCTCCCGCCTGCTGGGCCACCACCTGGGCGGCGAACGAGGTGCTCTTCCGGGAACCCTTGAAACCGGCCTTGCCCCCGGTGGACCAGGCGATCACCGCCCCGTCGGCATCGGTGATCGTGACGATCGTGTTATTGAAAGTGGCCTGGATATGGGCCACCCCCGATACCACCGAACGGGTGATCTTCTTCTTTTTGACGGTTTTTTTCTTTTCCTTGGCCATTCAAATCTCCCTTCTGCTGCACAGGCGAGCCGCCTGTGCTACTGCCGGCGGGCTGGGCGGCTGCCTTTCTGCACAGGCGAGCCGCCTGTGCTACCGCCTTTCTGCACAGGCGAGCCGCCTGTGCTACCGCCTTTCTGCACAGGCGAGCCGCCTGTGCTACCGTTATGCCTTCCTCTTTCGTTTGGCGCCGACTACGCCTCGGCCGGGGCCTTTCCGGGTCCGGGCGTTGGTGTGGGTCCTCTGGCCCCGGACGGGGAGGCCCCGCCGGTGGCGGAGGCCGCGGTAGGACCCGATATCCATCAGGCGCTTGATGTTCTGGGACCTCTCCCGCCGAAGGTCGCCTTCCACCCGGTGGGACTTCTGGATGATCTCGGTGATCTTGAGGATCTCTTCCTCGGTCAGGTCCTTGGCCCGGGTTCCGGGCTTGACCCCGGCTTCCCGGGTAATCTCCAGACCCCGGGTCCGGCCGATCCCGTAAATATAGGTCAGGGCAATCTCAACCGGCTTGTTGTTCGGGATATCGACCCCGATAATTCTGGGCATCGCGGTTCTCCTTTACCCCTGCTTCTGCTTGTGCCGGGGGTTGGGGCAGATTACCCGCACCACTCCCCGGCGCCTGACGATCTTGCAGCGCTCGCAGAGTCTCTTGACTGAAGCTTTTACTTTCATCGCGGTTAAACCGGTATTTTTATCCCGGCTAAAGCCGCCGGATAATCCGGGCCTTGGTCAGGTCGTAGGGGGACATCTCCATCAGGACCCTGTCCCCCGGCAGCATCTTGATGAAGTGCCGCCGCATCCGGCCCGAGATATGGGCCAGGACGATATGGCCCTCCCCGATCTCCACCCGGAACATCGTGCTCGGGAGGAGTTCCTTGACCTCGCCTTCCAGTCTGATCGGTTCGTCGTTGGCCATATATTTATCTTTAGCGGTTGCGGCTGAGAATACAGAATAGAAGTCTGAGAATACAGCAAAATCAGTCCCGGCCCGTCCGGGAACCGTCATCTCCGGCGAATGTTTCCCGGAGCATCTCGTAGGTCTCCTCCCAGGGGATATCCCCGGGGACTCTTTTCAGCAGGCCCCTCCGTTCGTACCAGTTGATCAGGTCGGAGGTCTTGTCCTGGTAAACCCGGAAACGGTGCCGGATCGCCTCCGGCTGGTCGTCGGGCCGGCGTTCGAGTTCCCCGCCGCAAAGGTCGCAGACCCCCTCCGTCTTCGGGGGCATATTCACCAGGTGGAAGATCTTGCCGCAGTCCCGGCAGACCCGCCGGCCGCCCAGCCGCTCGACCAGCACCTCTTCCGAGGCTTCCAGGTAGATAACCAGATCGAGCCGGCTCCCCATATCCTCGAGGATCTTCTGGAACATCTCGGCCTGGGGAACCGTCCGGGGAAACCCGTCGAGGATGTAGCCGTTCTTCGCGTCGTCTTTTTCCAGCCGGTTCTTGATGATATCGACCGCCACCCGGTCCGGAACCAGGTTCCCGTCGTCGATATAGCTCCGGGCCAGCTTCCCCAGTTCGGTACCCGCCTTGATCTCTTCCCGGAGGATATCCCCGGTCGAGATGTGGGGGATCTTGAACTCGGCGGAGAGCGCCGAAGCCTGGGTCCCCTTGCCGGCGCCGGGCGGGCCTAAAAAGACTGAGTTCATAACTAAAACCTCCCCTTGAGCTTGCCCTTCTTCATAAACCCGTCATAGTGCCGCATCAGGAGGTGGGACTCCACCTGCCGCATCGTGTCCAGCATCACCCCGACCAGGATCAGGAGGCTGGTCCCCCCGAAGAACTGGGTGATGTTGAAGGGGAGGTTGAACCTCCCGCTGATCACGGTGGGGAGGATGGCGATCGCGGCCAGGAAGATCGCCCCGGAAAGGGTGATCCGGGTCATCACCCGGTCGAGGTACTCGGCGGTATTCTTTCCCGGGCGGATCCCGGGGATGAAGCCTCCGTACTTGCGCATATTGTCGGCGACGTCGACCGGGTTGAAGGTGATGGCGGTGTAGAAGTAGCAGAAGAAGATGATGCAGAGGACGTAGACCAGGCTGTAAAAGAACGAGCCGGGGGCGAGCAGGGTGGCCAGCCACTGCAGCCGGGGGATGAAACCGCCCAGGGTCCCGGGGAACATCAGCAGCGCCGAGGCGAAGATGATCGGGATCACCCCGGCCTGGTTGCCCCGCAGGGGGATATAGGTCCGCTGCCCGCCGTACATCTTTCTCCCGACGATTCTCTTGGCGTACTGGACCGGGATCTGCCGCTGGCCCTGGGTGATCAATATCACCGCCGCCACCACCCCGACGAAGAGGACCATCATCACCAGGAGCAGTCCCAGCGGCTGGGTCGCCATTTCCGGGTCCAGCGGGGAGAAGACGGCCCAGGCGTCGATCATCGCCGCCGGCGCCCGGGAGATGATGCTGACGGTGATGATCAGGGAGATCCCGTTGCCGATCCCCCGTTCGTCGATCTGCTCGCCCAGCCACATAATGAAGACCGTCCCCGCCGTCAGGGTCATCATCGTCAGCAGGCGGAAGGCCAGTCCGGGGGGGGCGATCTGGACGTCCTGGGCCACCGCCCCGAAGATCGAAGCCGGGTTCTGCAGCCCGACGCTGATCATATAGCCCTGGAAGATTCCCAGCCCGACGGTGGCGTAACGGGTGTACTGGTTGATCTTCTTCCGGCCGACCTCGCCTTCCTTGGAGAGTTTCTCCAG
>PWXJ01000069.1 GCA_003561965.1 PVC group bacterium | reverse complement strand
CGGGTCTTCTGGTACTCGCGGAGGTGAAACCAGAAGACGGGGGCGAGGATCAGGATGATCAGCAAGACGACCAGGATCTGCTTCCCCTTCCCCCCGGCGGCGAAGACCAGGCCGACGGTGACCGGGAGAAAGATGACCGCGGTGCCCAGGTCGGGCTGTCTGAGGATCAGGGCCGCCGGGACCGCGGCCAGAAGACAGGGGACCAGGACATAGGACCACCGGTCCCGGCGGTCGAACCTTTCGGCCAGGTAGCGGGCCAGCATCAATACCAGGGTGAGCTTGGCGAACTCCGAGGGCTGGACGGTGAAGCCGCCGACCTGGATCCAACGGCGGGCGCCGAACCGGGTCTCCCCGAGGATGATGATCGCCACCAGGAGCAGGGTGGTGCAGAAGGCCAGGAAATACCCCCCGGCGACCAGCTTCCGGTAGTCGGTCAGGGCGAGGAGGAAGAAGACCAGCATCCCGATCCCGATCCAGAGCAGCTGACGCTGGAGGTAGGGAATCCCGGTGAACCGGGCCAGCTGGAAGGAGGCGCTGTAGACCACCGCCGCCCCCAGGCCGGCCAGGGTCAGGACCGCCAACAGGAGCACCCAGTCGAGATATTTCAGGTTTCTCACTATTCCCTATTCCCCATTCCCTATTCCCCATTCCCCAAATAACGCCGGAAAAACTCCCCGGCCAGGGGGGCGGCGGACTGGCCGCCCGATTCCGCGTCCTCCAGGAGGATGACCAGGACCAGTTCCGGATTGTCGGCCGGGGCCAGGGCGAGGAACCAGGCGTGCTTGTCGAATTCGGGCGGGGCGCCGACCTGGACGGTCCCGGTCTTCCCGGCGATCGGAATCGAGGGGTGGGCGGCCAGCCGCCCGGTCCCGCCGGGCTCGTTGACCACCAGCTTCATACCGGCCAGGACCTCCTCCCAGGCCGACGGGGCGAGCTCGATCCGTCTCAGCGGAAAGGAAGCCTCTTCCCGGATCACCTCGCCGTCGGGAGAAGTGACCGCGGCGACCAGCCGGGGCCGGTAAACCTCCCCCCGGTTGGCGATCGCCGCTCCGATCACCGCCATCTGGACCGGGGTCACCGTCAGGTAACCCTGCCCGATCGAGAGGTTGACCGTGTCGCCCGGATACCAGGAACGCCGGAACCGCTCCCGCTTCCAGCCCCGTCCGGGGAGCAGTCCCGACCGCTCGCCCCTGACCCCGATCCCGGTCCGCTCCCCCAGCCCCAGCTGACGGGAGAGTTTTTCGATCCGGTCGACCCCCAGATCGAGACCGAGGTGGTAATAGTAGACGTTACAGGATTGCTGGATCGACTCCCGGAGGTTGACCGGACCGTGGCCGGCCGGACGCCAGCAGCGGAAGTGGCTCCGGCCGAGGGTGAAGATCCCCCGGCAGTCATAGGCGTTCCCCGGGCCGATGATCCCCGAGTCCAGCCCGGCCAGGGCCAGGACCAGCTTGAAGGGGGAACCGGGGGGGTATTCCCCTCCGGTCGCCCGGTTGAGCAGAGGAGCGTCGGGCCGGGAAAAGACTTCGGCGGCGTCGGCGCTCCGGACCGGACGGATCAGGAGGTTGGGGTCGAAGGCCGGGCGGCTGACCAGGGCCAGGATATCCCCCGACCGGGGGTCGAGGGCCACCGCCGCCCCCTTCCACTCCTCGAGCAGTTCATCGAGAATCAACTGGGCCCGGATATCCAGGGTCAGCCGGAGGTCGTTGCCGGCCGACGGTTCGGTCCGGCTGAGCACCCGGTCCCGGTAGAGCCGGGCGTTGACCTGGACCTGCTCCACCCCGCTCCGGCCCCGGAGATAATCGTCCCAGGCCTCCTCCACCCCCATCTTCCCGATGTCGTCCTGGGCCCGGTAGCCGAGGACCTCCAGCCGCTCCAGTTCACCGGGACTGATCTGCCCGACGTAGCCCAGCAGGTGAACCGCCGCCGGTCCGTGGGGATAATGCCGGACCGGGTTGACCTGGACCTCCACCCCGGCCAGCTCCGGTCCTTTCTCCTTGAGAACGGTGGCGGCGGCGATCCCGATATCGGAGGCCAGCCGGACCGGCTCGAAGGGGCGCTGGAGGAAGGAATCGAGCCGGGCATCCAGCTGCTCCACGGGGATCCGGAGGATACCGCTCAGTTCCTCCAGCAGCCGCTCCCGGCGGTCGATCTCGGTCGGGGTGGCCATCAGGTCGAAGCTGGGGCGGTTGTCGGCCAGGACCACCCCGTGGCGGTCCCGGATCAGACCCCGGGGGGCGGGGATCCGGACCAGCCGGAGCCGGTTTCTCACCGCGCTCTCCATATACTCCTCCCCCTTCACCACCTGCATATACCAGAGGGTGACGACGATCACCCCGGCCCAGACCAGGAGGAAGACGGCCAGGAAGCGCATTCTCAAGTCAATCGATCTCTTCATCTTCGCGTCCGCGGAAAACGGTGATTGCCTCTCCCTTAATTTACCACTTTTCCCGGGGGGAGGGGAAGGGGGTTATCTCCGGCCGCCCAGCAGCCGGTCGACCGGGATCAGCCAGAGGGGGGAGATCAGGGTGGTCTGCCAGAGACGGGGCCAGAGGATCCGCCGCCAGGCGTCCGGCCAGGCCGGGGGGGAGCGGAAGAGGACCAGGAGCAGGTAATAGATCGCCCCGGAGACCAGGGCGGCGAAGGCGACCATCAGGATCCTGGTGGAGAGGTGGCCCCGGTAGAGAGAGCGGCTGGCCAGGGCCGCCAGCCAGCCGGCCGCGGCCAGGGAGAGGGCGTTGGCCCCGAGGATTCCGGCGGAGAAGAGGTCGCTGAGAATTCCCCCGGCGGCCCCGGCCCACCAACCTCCCCGGGGTCCCTCCCGGAGCGACCAGCAGACCACCGCGATCAGGACCAGGTCGGGCCGGAAATGGAAGAGTATCCCGGCGCCCGCGCCGGCCCCCTGGAGGACCGCCGAGACCAGCAGGATAATCCCGAGGATCGACCGGCGCCGCCAGCGGATCTCCCGGGTCGGGCTGTAGTGGTGAATCGGTCGGCGGACGGTGATGCTCATAACAGGTGTCCGGATAACGGCGGCCGGGTCCCGGCTATTCCAGGACCATTACCCATTCCAGGCGGTCAAAGCGGGCGGCCGGCTCCAGGTCGGCGTTCTGGTAGATTCCGTCTTTCTCCGGCCGGACGGCGGTGACGGTCCCGATCAGCAGACCCGGGGGATAAACCCCGCCCAGTCCGGAAGTGACCACGGTCTCGCCGGGGGAGATCTCGGCCCGGCGGGGCAGGTACTTCATCAGGCAGCCGCCGTCCGGGGTCCCCTCGACGATCCCGGTCTGCCGGGAACCCTGGATCACCCCCCCCACCCCGCTGCCGGGGTCGATGATCAGCAGCACCCGGCTCAGGCGGGGGGCGACCTCGATCACCTTCCCGACCAGGCCCTCGGCCGAGACCACCGCCGCCTCCCGGGCCACCCCGTCGGCCCCCCCCCGGTCGATCAGGACGCTCTGGTTCCAGTGCTGGATATCCCGGCCGATCACCCGGGCCACCACCCCCCGGCGTTCCTCCCGCTCCTTCAGGCCGAGCAGCGCCCGCAGCCGGCGGTTCTCCTCCTCGACCTCCCTCAGCCGGGCGACCTCGGCGGCCAGGAAGCCCGCCCGCTCCTCGAGGACCGGGTTGACCCGGGCGGCTTCGATGGTCCTGCCGACCACCCGGACCAGGCTCCCGACCGGGGTGAAGAGAGTGTCGCCCAGCTCCTGGACCGGGCCCAGCAGCTGGAGGAGGTTGATCCGGAGCAGGGAGGAGAGGGCGGGGGTGAAGCTGAAGAGGACAATGAAGGCGAGGGCGACCGCCACCGCGACGACAATCCTCCTCATAACAGCGTTCCCCCGGCTAGAGCGAAGACTTTTCGGCGACCACTATCCTCCTCAGGAAGCGCAGTTCCTGGAGGACCTTCCCGGTCCCCAACACCACCGCTTCGATCGGCTCGTCGGCCACGTTGACCGGCAGGCCGGTCTCCTCGGCCAGCAGCTTGTCGAGACCGCGGATCAGCGATCCGCCCCCGGCCAGGATCATCCCCCGGTCGACCAGGTCGGCGGAGAGTTCGGGCGGACACCGCTCCAGGCTGATCCGGACCGCCTCGACGATGGTCGAGATCGGCTCGGCCAGCGCCTCCCGGACCTCCTCGGAGTTGACGGTCATCGTCTTCGGCAGGCCGGCCACCAGGTCCCGGCCCTTGACTTCCATCGTCAGCTCCTCTTCCAGGGGATAGGTCGAGCCGATGTTGATCTTGATCATCTCCGCCATCCGCGGACCGATCAGGAGGTTGTAGGTCCGCTTCAGGTACTGGATGATCGCCTCGTCGAGTTCGTCCCCGCCGACCCGGACCGAGCGGCTGAAGACGACCCCGGCCAGGGAGATGATCGCCACCTCCGAGGTCCCGCCCCCGACGTCGACGACCATATTCCCGGCCGCCTCGGTGACCGGGAGGTTGACCCCGATCGCCGCCGCCATCGGCTCCTCGATCAGGTAGACCTCCCGGGCGCCGGCGTGCTCGGCGGAGTCCTTGACCGCCCGTTTTTCCACCTCGGTGATCCCGGAGGGGATGGCGACCACGATCCGGGGCCGGACCAGGGCCTTGCGGTTGTGGACCTTGCGGATGAAATAGCGGAGCATCGCCTCGGTGATCTCGAAGTCGGCGATCACCCCGTCCTTGAGCGGACGGATGGCGACGATGCTGCCCGGGGTCCGCCCGAGCATATTCTTCGCCTCTTCCCCCACCGCCATCACGTGGCTGGTCCCCTTCTGGATGGCGACCACCGACGGTTCGTTGAGCACGATCCCCCGGCCCTTGACGAAGACCAGGGTCGAGGCGGTCCCGAGATCGATCCCCATATCGGCGGAGAACATCCCCAGCAGGCGGTCAAAGATCATAATTTCCTCCCGATTAATTTCCGAAAAAATTTATTCAATCATAGACTTTTCAACAATTATGGCAAGGAGAAAAGCCGGCCGGCTACCGCTCCAGGAGGTACCGGCGGGCCCCGCCCAGCGCCCGGGACTCGATCAGGACTTCCAGGTAAATCTCCCTGGGGCCGTAGTCGATCTTCTCCACCCTCCCCTCCCGGTGGAGGGCCGCCACCAGGTCGGGACGATTCTGGGGGATCAGCAACCGGTAGAGCCGCCGGCCGGAAGCCAACCGCCGGTCGATCGCCTCCAGGAGGGAGTCCAGTCCCTGCCCGAGCCGGGCCGAGATCGGCACCGCCCCCTCCATCCGGCCCGCCGTTTCCCGGACCAGGAAGGGGTCCCGGACCAGGTCGATCTTGTTCAGGACCGTGATCATCGGGGTCCGCTCGGCCCCCAGTTCCTTCAAGACCTCCTCCACCACGGCCTTCCGTTCCCGGACCTTCCGGTGGGAGACGTCCAGCACCTCGAGCAGGAGGTCGGCCTCGGCCACCTCTTCCAGGGTGGAGCGGAAGGCGTCGACCAGGTGGTGGGGCAGCCCCCGGATGAAACCGACCGTATCGCTGAGCAGGATCTTCCGGCCGGAAGGAAGCAGGGTGTGCCGGGTGACCGGGTCGAGGGTGGCGAAGAGCCGGTCCTCGGCCGGAACCGAGGCCTCGGTCAGGGCGTTGAGCAGGGTCGACTTCCCCGAGTTGGTGTAGCCGATGATCGAGACCACCGGGATCCCGCTCTGCCCGCGCTGTTTGCGCTGGGCCGAACGCTGGCGCCGGACCCGCTCCATCTCCTTCTTCAGGGAGTGGATCCGGTTCCGGGCCAGCCGCCGGTCGATCTCGATCTGTTTCTCCCCGGCGTCCCGGGTCCCCAGCATCCCCCCCTTCTGACGGGAGAGGTGCCGCCAGGCCCCGCCCAGCCGGGGGAGCTGGTACTCGAGCTGGGCCAGCTCGACCTGGAGCCGGGCCTCCCGGGTCCGGGCCCGTTGGGCGAAGATCACCAGGATCAGCTCGGTCCGGTCCCGGACCTCGACCCCGGCGGCGTCCTCGAGGTTCCTCAGCTGGGCCGGGGAGAGGTCTTCGTTGAAGATGATCTCGGTCACCCCGTCCCGGCGGCAGATGGAGGCGAGGCCCCGGGCCGAGCCCTTCCCGATATAGGTGGCCGGGTGGGGCCGGAGCCGCTTGAAGATCTCCTCTCCGGCCACCTCGAGCCCGGCGGACCGGGCCAGCTGGGCCAGCTCGTTCAGGGAGTCCTCGATCTCCCACCGGCCCTCCCGGCCGGTCTCCACCCCGACCAGGAGCGCCCTCCGGGGCGGGGAGACTTCCTCTTCGATCTCGATCAAGACGGTTCTCCGGTAATCTCCGGCAGTCGCATTATCTTCTCGGCGGCGGCTTCGGGCGGGGTCCCGGGGGCGAGGTCGACCCACTCGATCCGGCCGTCCTTCCGCCACCAGGTCAGCTGGCGCCGGGCGAAGCGCCGGGTGGCCGCGGCCAGCCTCCGGACGGTCTCCTCCTCCCCGTACTCCCCGTCCAGGCAGCCGGCCGCCTCCCGGTAGCCCAGGGCCAGCCGGGCCGGCCCCCGGTCGAGCAGCCCCGCCTCCCGCAGCCGCCGGGTCTCCTCCAGCAGGCCGGCCCGGAGCATAGCGGCCGCCCGGAGATCGATCCGCCGGTAGAGGTCGGACCGCTCCCGCCTCAGCCCGATCATCCGGAAGGGAAAGTCCGGGGAGGCGGGGCCGGCCGGCCCCCACTCCCGCTGGAGCCGGGAGATCGGGGCCCCGGTCAGCTCCCGGACCTCGAGGGCCCGGACGATCCTCTTCAGGTTCCGGGGGTGGATCCGCTCCGCCGAGACCGGGTCGAGCCGGGCCAGCCGCCGGTGGAGCAACCCCGGTCCGCCCCGCTCTTCCTCCCGCCGGAGCCGGCGGCGGAGTCCGGGGTCGGCCGGGGG
>PWXJ01000074.1 GCA_003561965.1 PVC group bacterium | reverse complement strand
GGCTGACGCCCGTGGCTACGGATAGTATCGCCCGCTGCGCGGGCTTACAAAGACGCTCTGTCAATCTTCGTCCACGGGCTCAAGCCCGTGGCTGATTACGTATCGCCCGCTGCGCGGGCTTCCTTAACCACTCGATGCCGAGAAAAGAATAAATAGCCCCCGCAGGGGGCGCCACTTTTTTAGCCCCGGGCGTTAGCCCGGGGACAGGCTGGCGAAAAAAAATATCCCTGAGCCCCCGCAGGGGGCGGCACAATTGCTGATCGGTTGACGGATAATTGGCTTAAACAGTACGGCGGTCGGTCAAATCTTCGCCGAATTCCGAACTGACAAATCTCCTTCCCGGGTCGCCGCCCGCTTCTTCTCGACCAGGGAGTAGACCACCGGGATGACGACCAGGGTGACCAGGGTCGAGCTGATCAGCCCGCCGATCACCGCCCGGGCCATCGGGGCCTGGGCCTCGCCGCCCTCCCCCAGCCCCAGGGCCAGGGGGGTCAGGCCGCAGATGGTGGTCATCGCGGTCATTAAAATCGGCCGGAGCCGCCGCCGGCCGGCCTCCTCGATCGCCGCCCGCAGTTTCAGCCCGTCCCGCCGGCGGAGCCGGTTGGCGGTGTCGACCAGGAGGATCGCGTTGTTGACCACGATCCCCCCGAGAATTATCACCCCGATGTAGGACTGCATATTGAAGGTGGTCCCGGTCAAAAGCAGGATCAGGACCACCCCGGTCACCGCCAGGGGCACCGAGAACATCACCACGAAGGGGTCTCGGAGCGACTCGTAGAGGGAGGCCATCACCATATAGACCAGGAGCAGGGCGAGGATCAACCCGACCAGCAGTTCCCGGAAGGCCTCCTGCTGCTCCTCGTAGTCGCCGCCGAAGCCGACCGAGAAATCCCCGGGCACCGGGATCCCCCGGAGGCCCTCGCGGATATCGGAGATGACCGAGCCCGTATCCCGGCCGGCGATATTGGCCTGGACGTTGACCACCCGCTCCTGGTTGCGCCGCTCGATCCGGACCGGGCCTTCGCGGTCCTCGACCGAGACGATGTTCCGCAGGGCCACCCCCCGCCCGTCGGCGTTGGTCAGGTTGAGGTCGAGGATCTCCCGCAGCGGCCGGGTCTCGGCGTCCTGGAGCTTGACCCGGATGTCGATCTCGTCGCCCCGCTCCCGCCAGGCCCCGGAGCGGGTCCCGGCCAGGGCGGTCTGGAGGGTGTCGGCCACCTGCCGGACCGAGACCTTCATCGCCTCGGCCTTGGCCCGGTCGACCACCACCAGCCGCTCCGGGGTCCCGGTCTCCCGGCTGATCCTGGTATCGGTCACCCCGGGGACGGTGTCGACCAGTTCCCGGACCCGGTGGGCCAGGGCGTCGGCCGTCTCCAGGTCGTAACCCCGGATCTCGACCTCGATCCGCTCCCGGCCCCCGCCCATCCGCCGGAGGATGAAGAGCCCCTGCCCGGCCCGGGTGCGGATGGTCGCCCCGGGGATGGCGGCGAGGCGGCGGCGGAGGATACCGGCGATCTCCTCGCTCGACCGCCGCCGTTGCGACTGGGGCACCAGGGAGACCCTCAGGTGCCCGGAGTGGGTGCCCCCGGCCCGCCAGGGCGAGCCGCCGAGGGCGGCCAGGAAGTTGCGGACCTCGGGGACCTCCTCGACCACGATATCCTCGATCGGCCCCACCACCGAGTCGAGGACGGCCAGGCGGGTCCCGACGTCCATCTCGACCTCGATCCGGACCTCCCCCTCGTCGCTCTCGGGCATCAGCTCGGTCCCGACCAGGGGGACCAGGAGCAGGCTGCCCCCGAAGAGGGCCGCGGCCAGGACGATCACCAGCAGGCGGCGTTCGAGCGCCCGGTGGATCAGCCTCTTGTAGCCCTCCTCCAGGCGGGCGAACCAGCCGGCGCTGGCGCAGAAGAAGCGGCAGGAGAGGGTGGCGTCGGGGCCGGCCGTGGCGGGGGAGACCCGGAGAAACCGCGAGCAGAGCATCGGGATCAGGGTCAGGGCGGCGGCCAGGGAGCAGAGGAGGGCGAAGCTGACCACGAAGGCCAGCTGCTGGAACATCACCCCGGCCATCCCCCTGACGAAGACCAGGGGCAGGAAGACCGCCAGGGTGGTCAGGGTGCTGGCGATGATCGCCGCGCTGACCTCGTTGGCCCCCTCGATGGCGGCGGCGGCGGGGGCGGCCCCCTCCTCGCGGCGGCGGTAGATGTTCTCCAGGACGACGATGGCGTTGTCGACCAGCATCCCGATCCCCAGAGCCAGGCCGCCGATCGTCATCAGGTTCAGGGTGAAGCCCCCGAAGTAGATGAGCATAAAGGTCCCGACGATCGAGAGCGGGATCGCCGCCCCGATGATAAAGGTGGAGCGGAGGTTGCGGAGGAAGAGCAGCAGCACCAGTATGGTGAAGAACCCGCCGAAGAGGGCGGCCGAGCGGACGTTGCGGATCGAGCGCTGGATGTAGTCGGAGGTGTCGATGACCGGGGTGATCCCGATCTGGGGGAAGTCCTCGTTGACCCGCTCGACCTCGGCCAGGACCCGCCGGGCCACCTCCACGGTGTTGACCCCGGACTGCTTGTTGACCGCCAGCCGCATCCCGGGCAGGCCGTCGACCCGGACGATCCGGGTCGGCCGCCGGTAATGGTCCCTGACCTCGGCCACGTCGCGCACCCTGACCGTGGTCCCCTGCCGGGCGGCGACCACGGTGTCCCGGATCTCGTCGAGGGAACGGAACTCGCCCGGGGTGCGGATGGTGATGTCGTAGGTCCCCTCCTCGATCGAGCCGGCCGGGAGGGTGACGTTGGCCGCCCGGATCCGGTTGACCACCTGGTCAAAGGGGATACCGAGGAGCTTGAGCTTGTCCGGGTCGATATCGACGTGGACCTCCCGTTCCCGGCCACCCCAGACGTCGAGGGCGGCCACCCCGGGGACCCGCTCGATCCGGTACTTGATCTCCTCGTCGATGATCCTCCGGGCCTGGATCGGGTCGAGCCGGCTCGATGCTCCCAGGATCAGGATCGGGAAGGCGGCCGGGTCGAACTTCCTTAAGGTCGGACGGGAGGCGTCGTCGGGGAGCCGCCCGATCACCCGGTCGAGCCGGTCGCGGACGTCGTTGGAGGCCTCGTCGAGGTTCGAGCCCCAGGCGAAGGTGACCCGGACGCTGGAGTTGCCCTCCGAGGAGACCGAGGAGACCTCCTCGACGCCGGGGACCCCGGCCATCGCCTCCTCGATCGGGCGGGTGACCAGCTCCTCGATCTCCTCGGGGCTGGCGTTGTCGTAGGTGGTGAGGACGGAGAGGGTCGGCCAGGTGATGTCGGGCATCAGGTCAACCGGCAGCCGGACCAGCGAGATCCCCCCGAGGATGACCACGATCAGGGCGGCCATCGTGGTGAAGACCGGCCGCCGGACCGAGAAGCCGGCGAAGTTCATCGCCTCCCCCCGCCCTCCGGACGTCCCCCGCCGGCCGGGGCGATCGCCCCCCCGTTCTCCAGCAGGTGGTGGCCGAGGGTGACCACCTCGCCCTCGATCTCGGGGGAGACGACCTCGACGTGGCCGTCGCTGGCGATCCCCAGTTCAACCGGGACGAACCGGGCGGTCATCTCCTCCCGGTCGGCCAGGAAGACCCCCTCGAGCCCGTTGCGGCGGGCCAGGGCCGCCCGGGGGACGGTGAGGGCGTCGGGACGCTGGTCAAACTCGATGGCCACCCGGGCGAACATCCCCGGGGCCAGGAGCCGCTCGGGGTTGGGCACCTCGACCTCGACCCGGGCCTGGCGGGAGGCCTCGTCGAGGACCGGGGCCCGGCGGGCCACCCGGCCGGAAAAGGCCCGGCCCGGGTAGGCGTCCACTCTCAGCCCGACCGGTTGGCCGGTCCGGATGGAGGGAAAATCGCCCTCGATCACGTAAACCACCGCCAGCATCACCGAGGTGTCGACCACCGAGACCACCTTATCGTTGGCCCGGAGCATAGTTCCCTCGTCCACGAACCGCTCCCCGATCAGCCGCGTCTCCTCGCCGTTCTCCCAGGAGGCGGTGATCCGGGTGTAGGCCAGCCGGACCTCGGCCGACCTCAGGGCGGCCTGGCGCTGCTTGATCTGGGCCCGGGCCACCTCGACCCGGGCCTCGGCCACCCGGTGGCGGGCCTCGGCCTCGTCGAGTTCGGAGTCGGAGGCGATCCGCTGCATATGCAGTTCCCGGACCCGCTCCAGGTCGCGGGCGGCCAGCCCCAGCGAGCTCTCGGCGTCGGCCAGCGAAGCCCGGCTGACGTCGAGCTCGGCCCGGGCCTGGGCCACCTGCTGGGAGTATTCCTCGCCGTCGAGGACCGCGATCAGGTCGCCGCTGGCGATCTCGTCGCCGATGTTGACCAGCAGCCGCTCCAGGCGCCCGGCCACCTTGGGAGCGGCCTCGAAGCGGGAGCGGGGGCGGAGCGAACCGGTGAAGACCCCCGTCTCCCGGACCGGCCGTCGGGAGATCTCGGCCAGCTCCACGGCCACCGCCGGCCGGCCGCGCCGGGTCTCCGGCGCCCGTCGCTGGACGATGGCTTCGTATATCCGCCAGCCAAGCAGCCCGGCAAAGACCAGGATCAACCCGGCGGTAATGATTTTCCTCTTCATAATTATCACCCTGGTTCTTATACTGATCTTTAACGGAAATAATTCACTATTTGTTTGATTTTCTCCGCCGGATGACGCGGGAACGGGTATCGTCAATCCCTCTCACCGCCGGAGAGCGCCCGCCGGAAGATCACCGCCGCCCCGGACGAGAAGATTGCCGCGGTAAATACCAGCACCACCCGGTGACCGGCGGAAATACTCCTGAAGATCGCCATATATAGACCGATACCTCCGGCCGCCAGCGCGGCGATACCGAAACCCGCGAGCCTGATTCTGCCCAGCCCCCGGAGATAGGCCCTTTCTCCATAGCCTCCGGAGAGCAGGCAGACCAGAAAGAAATACAGCCCGGTCCCGAATATCACCCCCCCCATCAGGAACGAGCCGGTCATAATATACCCGTGGAAGTAGAGAAGGACAACCACCAGGACGGAGACGGCGGAGAGGGCGGTCCCGATCATCGCTTCGGCTTTCCCGATCATAGCGACCGGGATCATACCCCGGTTTCACCTCCGGGTCCATTGAAGATCCAACCGTCTGACGCGACGGAGGCTGCGGTCTCCGGAATTCTCCAGCAATACTGGGGGTTCGCCTCCTTCCTCCCGCTCCAGCGGGAGGCGATGGAGTGCGTGCTGGCGGGGAGGGAGTCGATCGTGGTCCTCCCCACCGGGGGCGGGAAGTCGCTCTGCTTCCAGGCCCCGGCGCTGATGATGGAGGGGACGGCGGTGGTGGTCTCGCCCTTGATCTCCCTGATGAAGGACCAGGTGGACGGGTTGGCGGCCGACGGCGTCCCGGCCGCCCGGATCGACAGCTCCCTGACCGCCCGGGAGAAGTCGGAACTCTTCCCCCGGCTGCGGCGGGGGGAGATCAAGGTGCTCTACCTCTCCCCGGAACGGCTGGTCGGGGAGGGGTCGGGGTTCCTGAGCAACCTCAAGCTCTCCTTCATCGCCGTCGACGAGGCCCACTGCATCAGCCACTGGGGCCACGACTTCCGCCCCGAGTACCGCAAACTGGGGGAACTGAAAGAGCGCTTCCCGGGGGTCGCCCTCCACGCTTACACCGCCACCGCCACCGGTCCGGTCCGGGAGGACATCGCCCGCCAGCTCAAGCTAAAGAACCCGGAGGTCCTGGTCGGCTCCTTCGACCGCCCCAACCTGGTCTACCGGGTCCGGCGGCGGACCTCCCGCCTCGACCAGGTCCGGTCGGTGATCGACCGCCACGGGGAGGAGTCGGGGATCGTTTACTGCCTCCGGCGCCGGGACGTTGACGAGCTCTGCGCGGCTTTGACCGCCCGGGGCCTGAAGGCGGTCCCCTACCACGCCGGGATGAGCGGCCCCGACCGGAAAAGGAGCCAGGACGACTTCATCGCCGAGCGGGCGGAGATCGTCGTCGCCACCATCGCCTTCGGGATGGGGATCGACAAGTCGAACGTGCGTTTCGTCGTCCACGCCGCGATGCCCAAGTCGCTCGAGCACTACCAGCAGGAGAGCGGGCGGGCGGGAAGGGACGGGCTGGAGGCGGAGTGCGTCCTCTTTTACTCCGGGGAGGACTTTATGATCTGGAAGCACCTCCTGAGAGAGATGCCGCCGGCGCCCCGGCGGGCCGCCCTGGAGAAGCTGGACCGGATCTACCGTTACTGCACCGGACTCTCCTGCCGGCACCGCTCGCTGCTCCGCTACTTCGGGCAGGACCTGGAGGGGGAGAACTGCGGGGCCTGCGACTCCTGCCTCGGCGAGCTCAGCCTCCTCGAGGACTCCCTGACCGTGGCCCAGAAGATCCTATCCTGCGTGGTCCGGCTGAGACAGCGGTTCGGGGCCGGCTACACCGCCCTGGTCCTGAACGGCTCCCGGGAGGAACGTATCCTGAACAACGGCCACGACCGGCTGACCACCTACGGAATCCTCCCGGAGTATTCCCGGGCGGAGATCCGGGGTTTCGTCGAGCAGCTGGTGGACGAGGGCTACCTGCTCAAGGCCGGGGAGTACAAGGTCCTGAAATCCACCGAGGCCGGGTGGCGGGCGATGCGGGGGGAGGAGACCCCGAAGCTGCTCCAGCCCCCAAAGAGGAAGCCGAAGAAGGCCGCCGCCCGGCCGGTCCGGGAGTCCTGGGAGGGGGTCGATCCCGGCCTCTTCGAGGCCCTGAGAGAATTGAGGAGGGAGATCGCCTCGGAAAGCTCAGTCCCGGCCTACATCGTCTTCGGCGACCGGTCCTTGAGGGATATGGCGCGCCTGCGCCCCTCGACCCCGGCCGGGTTCCTGAAGGTCTCCGGCGTCGGCG
>PWXJ01000063.1 GCA_003561965.1 PVC group bacterium | reverse complement strand
GAGATCGCCTCGGAAAGCTCAGTCCCGGCCTACATCGTCTTCGGCGACCGGTCCTTGAGGGATATGGCGCGCCTGCGCCCCTCGACCCCGGCCGGGTTCCTGAAGGTCTCCGGCGTCGGCGAGGCGAAGAAAGACCGCTACGGCGACCGCTTCCTCGAGCTGATCAAGGACTACTGCGCCTCCCACGGCCTGGAAACGGGATAACGGTCCGGCTGCCCCCCGCGGGGGGGAACTTTTCTCCGGGTATTTGAACCTGCGCGGATTACCGGGGGAGTCCCGGCCGCCCTATGCCGTCTGAAACTGCATAGTCGAGAGTTCTTCCTGGCCGGCCCGTTCGGAGACGCCGAGAAATTCGACTCCGACCACCCGGTCATTTTCGTCAAAATCGAGAATGACTCCGGGCCGGACCTCTTCGGATTCAACTATCCGGCTCTCGTCCAACCGGAAGTAGAGGGAATCGCTGCTCCTGTCCAGTTTGATTCTCATTACATCCTCCTCAATCTCCGATCGAAGAAAGCGGTCACTCTGATTTCCGGAACACTTTTGACGTTAACAATGACTCGAAGCCAGCGCTCCCCGAATTCGGGGATCCGCTTGATAAAGTGCCGGGTGCCATCCGCGTGCTCTTCAGTTCGATCGGGTTCGCGAACCGCGCGGTCAACCCACTCCCGGTTGATACCGCGCTCTTTCAGCATATCCCCGAAGTGAACCGAGTCTTCCATACATTGACAGTATCACCTATCACGCGTTTTGTCATCAAGCTTGATGTCCTGACCACGTCCTGATCAGAGCTATACGCCATACTCCTTCCCCCCCGCCTTCTGGCCGCCGCACCCCCGGTACCGGTCTGGCGAGACCTGGACCGGAGTTCTCGTTCAGGCTTGCCGGAAACGAATCCCGGAAAGGGTTTCCCGGAAAGGGTTGCTTGACAGCACGGAATATTCTGGCTATATTCTTCCCAGAATGAAGTACGAAGTTATCGTAGCCCAAGACGCCCGGGATCAGTTCGTTCAACTGGACGGACGGTGGCGTTCCCGATTGAAGAAAGAGATTCGCCGCCACCTCGCCGATCGGCCGCGACACGAGAGCAAAAGCCGGATCAAAAAGCTGCGCGGGTTGCGGCAACCTCAATACCGATTGCGGGTTGACGAAATTCGAATATTTTACGACGTCAACGATGAGACGGGCCGGGTGGAGATCCTCGGCTTCATCGACAAGGCCGAAGCGACGGCCTGGCTGAAAACTCACGGGGTGCCGAAATGACCACCTACACTATGACCGAAGCAAAAAACGATATCTGCGCGATTATCCGGGAAGCCGCCGGGGAAGAAGTCCTGATCACCCGCCACGGAAAGCCGGCCGCCGTGGTGATCGGCTTTGCCGACGACGACGATTGGATGGAGTACCGCCTTCTTCACGACGAGACCTTCCTGCGGAAGATCGCCCGGGCCAGGGAACAGATCAGGAAGGGAGAATTCGTTACCCTGGAAGAGCTGCCGGACTGAACGCGGAAAAATTAGTTACGGGGGCGGGCCCGACTGGTGCCGAGATCTTTCTCTTCTACCGGGCCGGATGGAAATAATCCCTACTCCCGGAGCAACCGGGCCAGGAGCAGGTCTTCCAGGTGGCGGCGGCCGTCGAGCACGGCCAGCACGATTACTTCCAACCCGGCTACCCGGTAAACTATCCGCCAGGGGTAGTAAACGATCTGGCGGTAGTTTTTGATCCCGAAGACAGCCAGCTCGGGAACCACCCGGCCGCGGAGAGGCAGCACTTCCAGCTTGCCGGCCGCGCGCTCGAGCTCGCCGAGAATCCGCGACGCCCGGTCCGGGCTGTCGCCGGCTATGAAATCAATAATCTCCGCCAGGTCGCCGGAGGCCGTCCTGGTCCAGAGCACTCTATATTTCGCCGGACGCCCCACTTCTCTCCCGCCTGTCATTCAGTCTCTCCCTGACCCCGGCAAAAACCTCGCCGGCGGGAACCGTCTCTCCCCGCCGAAAATCCTCCTCCCCCTGGACCAGAAGTTTTAGCAGTCCGATGGCGTTCCGCGTCTGTTCGTAGCTGACCGGATCCTGGAGAACCCCCCTCGGCTCTCCGTTCTGGGTGATAACCACCGGCCGCCGAGTCTCGTTGATCTGGCCGAGCAGATCGGCGGCCCGGCTCTTCAGGTAAGTGACCGGCCGTATTTCTTCTCTGATGCCCATAACTATTCCCCGGTTACGTTTCGTCTTGGTCTGAATAAAGTACCTTTTTCGGACCGGAAAAGGCAAGTCAAAACTTGCGGCAGCAACCTGCGGCAGCACCAACAGTTGCTGAACTGATTCACCCGCAGCGCGAAGCCGCGGGGGTCTTGGCTCGAACAGGCTATGAATGCCGGAGCCCGAGAAAGCGTCTCATCCGCCCGGGATTCTCTTCGATGTCGGAGTCTTGGCCGACTCTGGATGTGATGGGCCCGCGGGCTGGATAATGCGCAGGCAATAGATCAATATTATTAGCCATATTTTTATATTGCTATTAGCCGCGGATATGGTATGGTTGAATTATGAAAGCCGCCCATTTCGAATGGGATCAGGCTAAAGACCTCGATAATCGGGAAAAGCACGGGATAGGATTTGAAACGGCCCAGTATGCCTTTGCCGATCCCGGGCGCGTTATCGCCGAGGATGTAGCCCATAGCCGGGAAGAAAAACGCTACTTCTGTTTCGGACGGGTCGGGGGAGGAATTCCAACCGTCCGCTTCACGATCCGGGGGGACGTCATCCGCATCTTCGGCGCCGGTTACTGGCGCAGGGGGAAGAAAGTATATGAAGAAGAAAATCAGTTACACTGAGGGCCCGATCGGCGAGATCAGGGTCGTCCGGGATTTCCTGCCTTCCCCGGAGAAACTGGCTTTCCGGGAGGAGCAGGTCAAGGTAACGATCGGGCTGAGCAAGTCCTCGGTGGATTTCTTCAAGGCCGAGGCGAGAAAGCACCGGACCCACTACCAGAAGATGATCCGGCGCCTCCTCGATTTCTACGTCGCCCAGCAGAGGTAATTACCGCCGATCTTGTCCGAACCCCGGCCAATCCGGGGCGGCTCACCCGGCCACTTGAGTACGTGGAGTTGGGGGAGGTGGGGTTCAGTCGAGGGTGAACCCGGCCTTTCCGGAGAAGTACTCCGCGATCCGGGCGGCGACGGCGTTGTTGGCCTGGTGGTTCCGGTAACCGTGATCCTGGAGGATGGCGGCGATCGCCGCGATCGTCTCCCGCCGATCTAGAACTACCGGTTCCGGGACGGCGGGCGCGACTTCCGCCCGCGTGGGCGCGGCGACAGCGGTACCGACGGTGACTCCCCCTTCCTCCCGCCACCGGGCGACCGTCGCCGGCCCGACCCCCTTGACCCGGCGGGCGGCGTCATCGAGATCGGCGAAGGGGCCGCCCTCCTCCCGGGCCTCCAGGATCCGTTCGGCGGTGGCCGGCCCCACCCCGCGGATCCGCTGGAGTTCGGAGAGGGAAGCCGTGTTGAGGTCAATCTCCCCGGCGGCGGCCACCGAAACCGCCGACAGGATCAGGCAGATTGTCAGGGCTGTCTTTTTCATCCGGCTGTCCTCCTGGTTGATTTCCCGTCTTCGTAAAGTTAGACGGGACCGGGGAGAATTTATTCAGGCCGGAGGGAGGAGGCTAAGAAAAGAAGGCCGGACGGAGTCTTTTGGAGGGAACCCCCGCTTATTCCAGAAAAGAAATGGCGGCTTCCCGGGGCGGCGCGGGAATTACTTGCCGGCCGGCGGGCCGGGGGTTCACTCCGGCCCGAAGGTCTCCTGGAGGATATCCTCCAGGCTCCAGGAATCGGTGGTCAGCTCGACTTCTTCCTCCCGGCCGGTCCCGGCTCTCCGGACCGTGAGTTTGATCTCCGTCCCCGGGGGTGCCATCAGGCCCTGGATGAATCCCAGGGGATCCTCGGAGATACCGTGGTCGTTGATCCGCAAAATCTCGTCCCCGGCCGCCAGGCCGGCGGCGGCGGCGGCCGTCCCCGGGAGGACCTCGTCAATGGGCAGGGAGTCGGGCAGTTCCGTTTCCTCCGGCTGATCCGGATCGCCGATCCGCACCCCCAGCGAGGGGATGACGGGCGATCTCTGCGCCCGTCTCTCCTTCTCCAGCTCCGAGAGCCGGGAGAGGAGGATATCGGGGATCTTCTTTTCTTCCCCGGATCCGACCGTCACCCCGGTGACCCTCTCCAGGACAAAATCCTGCTTCATCGCCGAGAGGGTGAAGGTACCGGAACCGAGACCGTCGATGGTGAAATCGCCCCCCGGACCGGTTAAATCGGAGGACCCGATGAGCGAGATCAGTCCGGCCCCAGGAGTTTCGATCCGGACCATCACCCCCGGCAGGGGGGAGCCGTCCGCCCGGTCCCGGACCAGGCCGCTGATCGCCGACGCCGGTCCGAGGACGATATCGCCCAGTTCGGTCTTCCGACCCGCCTCCACCTCCACCGCCTCGAGCACTGTCCCGGCCAGGTTCGGGGACTGGACGGTCAAGTCATAAGCCCCGGGGGCGAGGTTGAGAATCTCGAAGACCCCGCCACCCGGCAGCCGGGGCTCGGAAAAAACCGCCAGGAGATCAAAGAAGCCGACCGCCCGGTTCTGGGGGATTACGGTGAAATCGTCCGGGGGCGCGCCGTCGGTGTCAAGAATCCGGCCCCGGATCGAACCGGCGTCCTTCAGTACCACCCTGACCTCGTCCCGGTCCCGGTCCACCCGGTAGCGCTGGAGAGGGACGTAACCTTCGGCGGTGACGGAGAGACTGAGCGGGGCGGCGGGGAGATCCCGGAGCAGGCAGGCCCCGCTGGAGTCGGTCCGGGGAAGTTCGGCTTCGTCCCTGAACATATATTCATAATCAAATTCCGGAGAATGTTCCCCGGCGTGGACCGCCGCCGCCGGCAGGGCTTCCCCCCGGGGGTTCTCCACCCGGACCAGGAGGTTCCGGCCCGGTTCCAGGACCAGGTTTAAGGTTTCGATGGGTTGGTCCCCCTCCAGGCTGAATTTATCGACCGTGGTCGAATAGCCCGGTTTGGAGACCTCGATCCGGTAGGTGCCGGCCGGCAGCTTCTCCAGGCGGCAGCGGCCCCGGGAGTCGGTGAGCTGTTTCCGGTCGCGAAACCCGGGTATCATCCTCCCGGACAACCAGTCGGTGCTCAAGGAAACCACCGCGCCCGGGACCGGCTGACGGCCGTCCTCCCCGCCGCCGACCTCGACTTCCAGGGTCACTCCGGACTCGAGAACCAGGGTTATACCGGAGACCGCGGGTTGGTCGGGGGAGACCTCGAACCTGGTCTCCACCCGCGAATGGCCCGGCAGGTAGGTGAAGATCTCAACCTCCCCGGGAGATTCCAGGAATAACGGGTGGGAAAACTCCCCCGACTGGTCAGTGACCGTCAGCGGCCAGGGAAGAAGGTGGCGGTCCTCTTCCCCGCGGGGGTAAAACCTGAGCATAATTTTGGCCCCCTCGACCGGGTTGCCCTTTTCGTCGAGGACCGTGCCGCTGAGGATGGTCTGCCGACCCGTCTCCACTTCCAGGTCGATCCCGGCGAGATCCCGGCCCGGCTCCACCCTGACCTTCCTCTCCAGCCGGAACTCATCGCGGGGATCGCCGGGAAGACGAACTCTCAGGGTGTATTCCCCCGCCTCCAGCGTCTGGAAAGCGTACTCGCCCTCGTCGGAGCTGAACACCCAGTCCCCGCTCCGGCGACCGGCCGGGATCAGCTCCAGGACAACCCCGGGGAGGGGAGAACCGTCTTCGGCCGACCGGACCCGCCCGGCGAGGGAAGCACCGCGGACGACGGTCAGGGTGATCGGGCGGGCCTCCCCCGGCGGAAGTGCTTCCGACCCTGGAACCCACTCCGAGTAGTGGTTTCCGTCCCGGACCCTGACCGAGTAGGTCCCCCGCTCCAGGCCGTCGATCTCGAAGTCGTGGCCGGGGCCCGGCTCCACCCGCCGGGTTGATCTCCCCGGCCGCCGACCCGGCCCTCCTCTCACTTGCAGCCGGACCGGACTTTCCAGGCCCTCCAGTTCTCCCTCCAGCCGGCCCCGGATAGAGAATCCCCTCTTCAGGACCGCCGTTAGGTCCTCGGTCCCGGTGGTCACGGTCTTGATCCGGGAGTCAAGGCAACCGGGCCGTTTGAATTCGAGGTCATAGACCCCGGCCGGCAGGTGGCGGAAAGCGAACCGCCCGGCGGGGTCGGTAACCGTATCCCGAAAAAACGGATCGGGCGGGAGCGACCGGGGCGACCCCGAGGGACGGTAGGAGACCGTGGCCCCGCTGAGCGGATCGCCGGCTTCGTCCTCGACCCGGCCGGAGATGACCAGCCCCGGCTCCAGGCGAAACTCCAGTTCCCGGGTCAGCCCGGATTGAACCTCCACCCCTTCCTCGGACGCCCCGACCCATTCCTCCCCGCCCGCCCAGACCCGATACCTTCCCGGGGCGACCTCGCCGGCGAAGACGCCCGGAGAGACGGATTCCAGTACGGCCTCCCCCACCGCGGCATCCTTCTCCTCCGGCCCGGGCCGGCGGCGGAGGCGAACGCGGGCCGAGGGGATCGGCCGGCCGAGCTGGGAGAGGACTTCGACCCGCAACCGACCAGGGGCCGGCTCCGGAGAAACGGATTCCGGGCAGCCGGACGGGGGGACGGAGAGAACGGTCAGGCAGGCGACCAGGGCCAGGGCGATCGTTTTCACGATAGACCTCCTCAGCTGGTTTTAGTGGGCTTAGAAGCTCAATTTCGGGGGTGAAATTGAGGCCCTAAGCTTCCCTGGAGGGGCATATTTTGGCTATTCTATTGAGGATGAATCAGTTGCGCAGGTCCGACCCCGGATACCCCGGATAATCAGGAAGAATATTATCCCGGCGGCGGCGCAGACGGCGTTGAT
>PWXJ01000239.1 GCA_003561965.1 PVC group bacterium | reverse complement strand
TCCACCATAGTCGAAGGAAGGTTGGAATCCAGGTCCTTGTTGATCTTCACCCCGGAAGATTTCATCTTGTAGGAGAGCAGATCCAGCACACCCCGGATGATCTCGTTGACGTCCCGGTAACGCTTCTTCGGCTTCTGGGGCCGGGCGAAGGTCAGCAGGGACTCGATGATCGCTTTCGAGCTCAGGGCGGCGGATTCGATGGTCTTGAGCATCTTCATACTCTCGTCATCGAACGACCTCATCTGGAGGAGTTCGGCGTAGCCGAGGATGGGGGCCAGTTTGTTGTTGATTTCGTGGGTGATCCCGGTCAGGAGTTCACCGACGGCGGCGAACTTCTCCGACCGGATCAAACGTTCCTGGCTGGCCTTCAGTTCCTGGAGGCTCTTTTCCAGGTTGGCGTAGAGTCGGCTGTTGTGGATGGCGATCGAAGCCTGGCTGGCGATGGTCTGCACTCTTTCCAACTCCTGGTCGGTAAAATCCCGGTTTCGTTCAACATCATCCAGGACCATCACCCCGATCGCCCGGTCGCGGATGACCAGGGGAGCGAAAACCAGGGACTTCTGCCCGAATTTCCTGGCCAGGCGGGTGATTATTTCGGAGCTATGAAGAGTGTCTTGGACGGTAATGATGGTCTTTGTTTTCAGCGCTCTCATCGCCCCGGATGTCTGCCCTTCCTTGATTACCACGTCCCTGATCAGCGGCCAGACATCCGAGGAAGCGGCCACGGGGCGTAGTTCCTTTTGCCGCTCGTCGTAGAGAAAGAGAAAGCAATTGGTACCCCCGATCACCTTGGGGGCCTCCTCGGCGATCTGGGAGAGGGTCACGTCGAGGTCGATGCTCCGGCTGATCGAGAAAGCAACCTGGTTGAGGATCTTCAGTTCCTCATTACTGGCCCGGAGGGCCCGGGTTCTCTCCGATACCTGTTCTTCCAGGTCCCGGCTGTAATCCTGGAGCCTCTGGCGGGACTTCCGGACCGAGTCGGCCATCATATTGAAGGAGCGGGCCAGCGCGCCGATCTCATCGGAGGAGCGGACCGAGACCCGATGGGAAAAATCGCCCCGGGCCAGACGCTGCGTCCCCTCGATCAGTTTTTCGATCGGCAAGGTGACAACCTTGGTCACCCCGGCCATCAGCAGAATACCCAGGACCACGGTAAAGAAGGTGATGGTGACCGCGGTCTGGTGGGCGGCCCGGATCTCCCGGTTCAGGCGGGCCGCGGAGACCCCCAGGGTGACCGTTCCGATAATTTCCACCGGGAGACCGTCCTCCTCCGGTCCGGCCGGTCTTTGATTTATCTCGTCACCGTTGGAGACCTCCGGAAAGGCGATTTCTTCACGGGAGACCGGTCTTCTGACCGGGGTGGTTATCGGTACGGCAATTTCATACCATTCGACCTGCTTTCCGGTTTCCGGGAACCGGACTGTCTCCGGGGAGCTGATCCGGCGCTCCGGCAGAGTGAGCCGACGGGTTTCCGGGGGCGGCTCCCCGATTTCGGCCAGCACCCGGTCGGGGAATTTCTCGACCCGGCAGTAAAAGATATCCGGTTCCCGGATAACGCCCTGCTGCAGCCGGTCGAGCGTTTCCCGGTCCTCGATCAGGACCGGGAGCTCGCTGTTGTAAGCCATATTTTCAGCCAGGGAAAGCCCCAGCTCCCGGAGCTGCTGGTAGCGGACCGCCCGGTGGTTCCGGAGGAGGAAGAAAGTCAGCAGGAGACTGGTCAGGATAATCACCGCCGTGGTGGCCAGGATGAATTTCCAGGCGAAGCTCCGACGGACTATCTTCGGAACCAGGAGTTTTGCCGGGAACCGGTTCATCGGTAAATCTCGACCGCCCGGTCCCGGAGCCGGGGAGGAATCTGAATATTCAGCTGGGAAGCCACGTTCTGGTTCAGGTAGAGGAACTGCCTCCGGGGGCGGAGCGGCGGTATCGGCACCTCGGGCGGACCGGTCAGGATATCGATCGCCATCTCCCCCGCCTGCTTCCCGATATCGCCGCTGTCCCAGTAGAGACAAAACAGGGCGCCGGCCCGGACATAGGGGGGCGAGATTCCGACGCAGGGGAGGCGGCGGCGCAGGGTTTGCAGGAGGAGGTACTGAGTGGTCTGGGGGGTAATGATATAATCGTCGGCCAGCATCCAGAAGGCGTCGATCTCGTCACTCAGCCCCCGGAATATCCCGGGCAGCCGGCTGATATCCTCCACCTTTCTCGCCCTGACCCTGATTCCATAATCTTCCGCCGCGTTCCTTATTTCTTCAATGATCGGCTCAAAATCGGGAGAATGGTAGATCAGGCCGATATTCCTGGTCCCCGGCTGAAGCCGGATGAGGATTTCCAGGGTTTCCCCGGGATGGATATCCAGGGCAACCCCGGTCAGGTTATCCCGGGGAGCCTCAAAGCTCTCGACCAGCCCGCTGGCCTGGGGGTTGAGGACGTTAGCGAAAACGACCGGGATCCCGGCAATTTCCTCCCGGGCGATCTGGGCGGCCAGGGTTCCCAGGGCCAGGACCAGGTCCGGCTTGTCCCCGTTTACGGCGGCCGCGAATTCCCTGCCTCTCGCGGAATCTCCCTCGAAGTCGTATTCGCGGTGCTGGAAAGACAATCCCCGTTCCCGGAGAACCTGGAAGAAACCGGCTTGGGCCTCCCGGTGGGGTTCCAGGTCCCGGCTCAAAAAGACGGCGACCGAACGATCCCCGGGATAGACCGGACCGATGAGCAACGGCAGAAATAAAATCAGGATCGCTGTTAAAACGTTTCTGCTCATATCCCCTCAGAAGGAATAGCGCGCGGTGAAGAGGAATCTCTGGCCGATCTTCTCGCCCAGGGGATGTTCCCGATGCCGGTCGTCGAGCAGGTTGAAGACTGACAAGGCGAATTCCAGGTCGGGCCGGACCAGGGCGTAGGCGACCCGGGCGTTGACCAGGGTGTATTCATCCCCCTTCTCTTCCCCGGTCTCGCCGATCACCCAATCCGTCCGATCGACATAATGGGCGACCAGGGTGCCCGAGAGTCCCTGGCCGGAGGAAGCTTCCAGCCCGGCATTGAATTTATTCCGGGGTGCCGACCGGATAATCTTGCGGGTTTCCCTGTCCCGCAGTTCCTGGTAGGAGTAGTTGACGAAACCGGTCAGCCAGCCGGTGAGCATAAACTCCACCCCCGCCTCCCCCCCGATCGCCCTGACGCGATAAGCGGAATTCAAGAAAGTGAAATCCCGGGCCGGGTAAGGAGGAAACGGGTAACGGGAGACGACCTCGGTCCCGATCAGGTCTTCAATATCGTTATAAAATAAATCGAGCCGGGTTTTCACCAGTGGGGTCAGGTTGGCCATCCAGCCGATCTCGTAAGCCAGGATCTTTTCCGGTTTCAGGTCCCGGTTCCCTCTCAGGCGCCAGGTCAGTTCCGGGTTGGCGGGGTCGATTATCCCTCGAAAATCAACGAACGCCTCGAGGAAGGTCGGATCCCGGTGGGCCTTGCCGACCGAGAGCCGGAGAGTATGATCGGGATGGACCTGGTAGACCAGGCTGCCCCGGGGGGATAACCTCTGATCGCTGATCAGGGAGTTGTAATCGTAGCGGCCACCCAGGACCAGGTTTAGGTTTTCCCGGAGAATCACGTCTCCCTGGAGGAAAAGGGAATACAGGTTCTGCCCGCGGTCCCGGTCGATATCCGGGCTCTTCATATTGTTGTAACGATAACTCCCTCCCCAGGTGACGGCGCTTTCCGGGGACAGGTCGAAAGAATTCTGCAGTTCCGTGTGGTAGGTATTGTAGAGGTAGCTGGTTTCCTGGCCGGTCAGGCGGCTGTCAAAGTCGGCATCGCCGCGGTTCCAGTAGGAAAATACGTTCAGGTCGGGCTGGCTATAATCCAGCCGGAGGTAGGAGTGATAACCGTCCAGCTGGATCTGCCCCTGGGTCTCGTCGATGACTATCTTGTCTTTCCCGGCATTGACCCCGGCGGAGAGGCCGAGTTTCCGTTCCTCGGTCAAGTCATAATCCACCCTCCCGTTGACAACCAGGTTGGCCAGGGCGCTCCGGCGGTGATCTTCCCACATCCCCTGCTGGTTCCAGCCCAGGGCCAGTTTATAGCCGATATCACCCTCTCTTCCCGCATAGATGGCCGATCCCAGGTAGGTGGACCTGGTGCCGGCCCCGGCGGTGACCCGGGCACCCTCGAGCCGGTCCGGGGACTTGGTGATGATGTTTATCACCCCGCTGAAGGCGTTGGCGCCGTAGAGGGCCGAACCCGGCCCCCTCACCACCTCGATCCTCTCGATCTCTTCCAGGACCACCGGGAGGGTGCTCCAGAAAGTGGTGCCGTAAAAATCCATATAGACCGAGCGTCCGTCGATCATCACCAGGATTTTATTCGATTCCGGCGCGTTCATCCCCCGGATCCCCACGCTGATATCCGAAGGGGTCAGCTCCATCCCCTCGACGCCGGCCAGCCGCCGCAATATGTCCGGGATGGTTGTCAGGCCGGACTGCCGGATCTCTTCGGCGGTGATCACGCTGACGCTGGCCGGGGCCCGGGTGATCGGCTGGAGCTTCCGGGCGGCGGTCACCACCTGGGGAACCTCCATCCAGGCCAGCTCTTCCAGGCTGGGGGCGAGCGTGCATTCGTGCCCGGCCGCGGGCAACGGACAGAGCAGGCCGGCGATTATTACCAGGTACCAGGCTTTCATAGCCCCTCCCCTTGATCAGGATTAGCGATAATGACAAAAATCCCGGAAGGGTTGACCTTCCGGGATGGAGAAAGTAACCGGGGGAAAGATATTGAAATCAGAAACGGGGTTCAGTTGCCGGTTCATATTCACTCCCCAGATTAATAAAATTTATCAAAAGAGGCGTCTGGATGACAAGAAAGCAATTACCGTGACGCTGGCGGTACCGGCACTCTCAGGATGATTTACGCCGGAGGTTCTCCGCCGCCTTCCGGAAGTAATCCTTTCCCAGGATCGGTTCGGCGGACTCCATCATCTCCACGATCCGTTCCTGGATCCGGCACTCGAAGGCGGCCGGTCGGAAGATCTCCCCGGTCTCCTGCCAGTTGACGGCGTAACAGCCTCCGGTACAGATATCGTTCCACGAACAGGCCGAGCAGGGACCGTCCGCCAGGGGGACCAGTCCGCAGTAACGGAGCCGGTCGTTGACCGCGGTGATCCCCTCCTCCAGGCTTCCCAGGGGCTTGAGCCCCTCCCGGCCCATCACCCCGAGCATCTTCGAGCAGGGGTAGATCGCCCCGTCGGCGTCGACGGTGATCGACTGCCGGCCGGCCCGGCAGCCCCGGTAACCCTTCTTCCCGGCCCGCATCTTGAGGGACTCCTCCAGGGTGTTCACCCGGATGCGACGGCCGCGGTCGAGCAGGTCCTTCAGCCGGCGGGCGACCCCGATCATCCCGTCCCGGTAGAGATTGAGGGCCCGGTCCGGCCACTCGACCCCGCTGGCCGGACCGATCAGGAACTGGCTGAAGCCCAGTTCCGCCAGGTGGGAGAAACTCTCGGAAAGTTCGCCCGCGGTGTCGGGATGGACGGTCACCCGGGCCCCCAGCCAGGGTTGGTAACGTTTCAGCAGCGGGATCTTCTCCGCGATCATCCGGTAGGAACTCTCCCCGTCGGGCCGGCGGCGGTGGCGGTCGTGGACCTGGCGGGGCCCGTCGATACTGACCAGGTACTTGACCCGGTGACGGGATAAGTACTCGCACCGCTCCCGGTCGAGGAGAACGGCGTTGGTGGTCATATTGAAGGCCACCTCCCGGCCGGACCCGGCGGCTTTCGTCTCGGCGTACTCGACCGTCTCCCGGAGCAGTGCATACTCCAGGAGCGGCTCGCCGCCGAAGAAGAGGATCTTCAGCCGGGGGCGGCCCCGGGACTCCCGGAAGAGAAAATCGACCGCCGACCGGGCGACGGCGGAACTCATCGGGGGGGAGAGGCCCTTTTCCTCGACGAAGCAGTAGTCGCAGCGCTGGTCGCAGTCCCCGGTCAGCATCAGTTCCATCTCGGTGACCGGGGGGAACCGCTCCCGGTTAAGCTTCTCGACCACCGCGCGGGACAGTTCTTCGGCCTCCGGGCGGGGAAGTCCCTCCTTTGCCACCAGGAAGTCCCGGAGCGATTCCAGGTCCGCGCCCGGAACCCGGAGGTGATTCTCGATATTCCTGGATAACCGGGCTGTCTGACGCTTTTCCATTGCGTGCTAATTCGTGTAATCAGTGGACCGTTCTTTCTCCCGCTCCAGGATCTGCCGGCAACGCCGGGCAATCTGTTCCAGGTCTCCTACTCCGACCGGAGAACCCGCCGCCAGTTCCTCGATGGCCCGAGCCCGGGCGGCCGGATCTTCGTCCGGCGGGCCCGGCCGGAGGAGCCAGGCCGGGACCCGGGAGAGGAGCCCGGCCAGGGTCTCCACCGCCCGGGAACCGGAGGCGGAATCGAGACAACCGGTGTTGACCGCCATCTTCAAGAGCAGTTCCAGGGCCCGGCCGGCCTCCAGCGGGCGGGCCGTGGTGGCGGTCGCCGAGAAACCGTCGAGGAAGCAGAAGGCGGCCGGCGGGCCGGAAGTCTGCCCGAGGACCGGAAAGGCCTTTTCCGGCCCAAGAATGAAGCGCCGGGGCGGCTCGGGATCGCCGGGGTTCTTCTCCCCGTAGTCGAGAAAGAAGGGCAGTTCGGCGGGAGCGGCCAGGCGGGCGAGGTGCTCCCGGCCAAGGAGCAGCGACCGGGGAAAGGGGTGAACCCCGCCCCCCTCGAGAGAGACCGGGGCGAACTCGTCGGAGAAGAATGAGAACCCCTCGTCTCCCAGCGGGAGGATAAAGGTGGTCTTGCCCGCCCCGCTCTCCCCGGCGAAGACAAAGACCCGGCCGGACTTCTCCAGGGCCGCGCCGTGGACGAAGAGAAAGGGTAGCCGGAAGAGGTGGTCGCGCGTCAGCTGGGCGGCCCAGAAGGAGACGGTCCGTTCCGGGTCGGAGCAGAGAAAGGAATCAAAACCGGGGTCGATCGTCCGGT
>PWXJ01000219.1 GCA_003561965.1 PVC group bacterium | reverse complement strand
CTTACGTCCGAAGACTTCTCCCGGCCGGGGTACTTCTATCAGATGGGACGGCCCCCCTTCCGGGTGGATATTATGATGTCGGTCCCCGGGATTACTTTCGAGGAGGCCTGGAAGAACCGGGAGGATTTCCGGCTCAACGATCTCTCGGTCCCCTTCATCTCCAAGGCCGACCTGATCCGGACCAAGGAAGCCGGCGGAAGACCGCAGGACCTGATTGACGCCGAAAACCTGAAAAAATTCGGGGAGATGTAACCATAGATGAAGATCCGCTTCCAAACCCTTTCCGCGGAGTTCTCCGGCGAGCTGAACGACACCCCGGCGGCCCGGGAGCTGATAAAAAACCTCCCCGTATCATCCCGGGTCAGCACCTGGGGGGACGAGATCTACTTCGATACCGGGGTCGCCGCCCCGGACACCGGGGCCACAATGAAGCCCGCCGTCGGCGAGATCGGCTACTGGCCCCCGGGAAGATGCCTCTGCGTCTTCTTCGGGCCTACCCCGGCTAGCGACTCCGAAGATCCCGTCCCCGCCAGCCCGGTGGTTGTGGTCGGGAAGACCTCCGCCTCCCCGGAACTCCTCCGCGGGATCGCCGCCGGGGAGGAGATAACGGTCTCCGCCGCTCCGGAGCCGGCCTGACCGGCCTTTTACCCTCTCCCCTCCGGGGAAATGAAAGATCTTCTCAAAGACAGCCCGACCCTGCGGAAGCGTCTGGAACTGGTTTCCGGGGCGGTAAAAGCCGGCCGGCTTATTCGTTTCAGCTACACCGACGCCTCCGGCCAGGCCAGCGTCCGGACGATCCGCCCGGAGGAGGTCCTGACCTCGGGGAGGAAGGCCCGCGTGCGGGGCTACTGCCACCTCCGGGAGGCCGAAAGAGTCTTCTCCCTGGAGAGGATGAGCCGGGCCCGGATCGTCGAGCGACCCGGGAAGAGCTATGTCCGGGGGAGGGGCGGGAAGTATCCCCCCCTGCCGAAATTCCGGAAGAGAATCGCCCGGGTGGTGCTGCGGGACTATACCGACAGGGACGGGAGCAGATACCTGGAGGCCCGCCTCACCCCGGCCCGGGACCTGGAGCTGGAGGGCCGGGACCGGGGCCCGGGGGTGGCGAAGGTCTTCGGCCGGGGTTTCCGGGTGTACGAATGGTGTTACCTGGTCAGGAGAAGGTATTTCCCCTGGCTGGCCCAGGCCCTGGAGGCCCCGCCCGGCACCGACATCCTCAACCTGATCCGGTTCCGCTGTACCGGCCCCGGCGCCCGGGATATCGGAGAGGTGATCTCGGGGGGAGAGTTCCCCTACGAGTTCTGGAACTGGCTCGGGGAATAAAGCTTTAGCTGAACCCTCGCGCTTCTTGTTTGTATTCCACTACAGTTAGATGTCTTCGGCAATCCGAATTAGATGATCAAGAAAGTATGATTCATTCTCTTTCTTCAAGTTTCTCAGCACCGACTGAAACCAGCGGGGGTGCATCAGAAGAATGGCATCTTGAATTTTACTATCCATCCGCCACTCAATCAGGTGCCTTAAGATTCCCAGCGCCTGTTGCTTATCCTTCTCCCTTTTCTCTTCGCTCCGTCTTCGCTCCATCACTATCAGCTTATGCAGCGCGAATACGGCCGGATCGGGAACTCTTACCGTCAATCCTTCGACCTGGATATTCGTGGTCTTGCTTTCAAGATAATTCAGGTACCGGAGCTGCTGGGCCCTTACTCCCAGCTCTCTGATTCTTTTCGACTGCGTCGATCGCCTTCCCGCCTCCGGCACCAGGAATTCGATGATCAAAGCCGGATGGAGCAGGCGCATGGAGTTATCCGACCGGTTGAATTCGGTGATAAAACCGAGGTCCCTCAACAGTTCCGGCAGGTTGGTTTTGCTCCGTTTTGTAAATCCGGATGGAATGACAAAGTCCGCGTCCCGGGTTCTGAGAGACGCCTCCGGAATCCGCGGCTCGGCGTACCTCCGGTAAAGCATCATCCCCCAGCTGCCCGCCAGAATCAGTTTCCGCAGAATCCCTTTTTCCTGCAAACGCCTCAATACTTCGAGCAGCAAATCAAACTGATTCCTGTCCACGGAGAACCCTCCTCAGATAGGCGATCTGTTTTTTCACTATCGATAGATTCTTCCGATATTCCTTTTTCAGCCTTCTGATTTCTTCGAACTTATTCTTTTCCCGATCCGATATCTTACCCAGATACCTGCTGATCACCTTGCCCCCGGACCTCTCGGAGAGATAATAGTAGGCATGTCCTTTGATTACTTTCTTCGAGAGGCTTCCCCGCGGCAGCTTTTCCAGCGCCTTCTCGTATTCCTCCTTCATCCTGATTGAGTTCCGGAGTTCTTCTTCCAGAACGCTCTTGATCACTTTCATAACAGTCTCCGTTAACCAACAACTTCAAGATTATGCTACTTTGTTGGTTAACTTATGTCAAGGCCTCGGGGAGCGAAAGTTCCCAAGCTGCCCGGCCATCCAGATCTCCCGCCCCCGGTCCCGGCGTATGCCGGGGGTCGGAGCGAAAGTTCAATAGCAACCCCCTCCGGCTTCGTTCAAACCCCCCTCCCCCCGAGGGGGGGAGGGGCAATGGGATATATGGTAGGCATAGATGATGAACCTTAGCCCCTCCCCGAGAAGATGACAAAATCACCTGAATGGTTGAATATTGTTAACTTTACCGAACAAGTTAACCTATGTTAACTTAGCCCAGTTGGTTAACATACGATCAATTCCAACAACGACAGGTGAATGGCGTGAAGGACGAAAAGTATGTCTCCATCCCCGAGTTGGCGAAAATTCTCGGCCTCAGCCGGATCGCGGTCTACCGCAGGGTCAAGAAAGGGCAGATCGAGGCGGTCCGGATCGGGCGGAACTACGCCATCCCCCGCAGGATCATCGCCCCCCTGATCGGCGCCGAACTGACGGACGAGCACAAGCGGCAGCTTGACCGGGCCGTCCGCCGGACGATTCGTGAGTACGGCGAAGTGCTGATCAAACTGGGCGGTGAATGATGAAGATACTCTCGGTCAGGGAAGTGGAATACATCTCTTTCCGGCTGGCTCGCGAACTGATGGCCTTTGACGAGCCTATCCCCGAGTTCTCCACCCGTTTCCCCAATATTCTCGAGAGCTGCCTGGCCGTCCCGTTTCAGAGTTTCGGGGGGCGGAATCTTTATCCCTCCCTTCTTTCCCGGGCCGCGATCCTCTTCTATCTGATGATCAAGAATCATCCGTTTCAAAACGGCAACAAGAGAATCGCGATGACCTCCCTGTTTGTTCTTCTGGCCAAGAACAACAAGTGGCTGAAGGTCGATACCCAGGAACTTTACAACTTCACTATGTGGGTGGCCCAGAGCCCCGCCGTCGTGAAGGAGGAAACGGTCCGGGCGATCGAAAGGTTCCTCAAAGGTCATCTCTCTGATTTCTGACGTTCTTTCGGCCCGGATCTCTCCTCAACTTCCCGCCCCCGCCGCCCTGGTGATTTTCCCGCAGGAGCAGCCGCCCCCCGATCCCGATGAAGACGACCCCGATCAGGGCCACCACCGCCCCCGCCCCCCAGAGGAGCCCCTGGTAGACCCCGTCGGTCAGCCAGCCCCGCCCGGCGGTCAGCACCGCCGCCACCAGCATATACCAGCTGAAGTCCCCCAGCTCGTGCCCGAGCAGGAAGAGGACGAACTCCCGCCGGCCCCGGAGGTTGAGGGTCGCCATCTGGCCGGTCCCCACCGTGGCCCACCAGCCGGTGAAGTAGGGGTTGGAGAGCGAGGCCCCCATCCCGGCCAGGAAGAGGGTCAGCGCCGACATCGAGGCCCCCCGGGTCCCGGCCAGGGTGGCCTCCCCGGCCGCGGCGGCGATCGACCAGCCCATCCAGATCAGGACGGCTCCCCCGACGATGCCCAGCCCCGCCCGGACCGCCGGCCGCTTCAACCACCGCCCCAGCCCCCGGGCCAGCCCGGCCACCAGGACGGCCTCCAGAAAGGCGTGCCCGAGCAGCAGGTAGACCACCGCCAGCGGTCCCCGGGCCAGCACCTGCCCGATCACCACCGCCAGCAGCGGCCCCGGGGACATCGCCCCGGTCAGCGCCACGATGAATGCCAGTCCGAATATCTTCATCCTTGATCTACCACGATATTGCTATCGACAAACGCGACCTCGATTCATCTGGTTTTTTTACAGTTTAGAAACTAATTCCTATAATGCGGAGGCATTCCTACTGAATTGGTTGTTCCCGATCGCCATGGTCCGCCTCTCGTCCAAACTGCCTGAAGTGTCTGATTATTTTGCAGGGCTTGAACTGCCGGCATTAAAAACTCCGCCACCTCCCGGATAACGGAATCAGGCTCTCCAGGTAGGGACGCATAACGTTAGCCACCCGGCATACCTTGGCGGCTTTCCAGAGTTCATCCATTGTCGCCTTCCGTCCTCTCCAGGCTTCGCGGAGCGCCGAAAGGGCGACATCAAGTCCGACCCTGCTCCGGAACTTAAAGCAGTCGGCCACAGTTTTCGCCGGACTGAATACCGATATCTCCACCTGGCTGACCTTGTGTTTTTCGACGCCGAAGGAGAAAGAGCGGTCGGACATCCGGACAATCTCCAGCGGCGGATAATCGAACCGAGGTGCCCAGCCGTTTCGCTCGATGGCGATCCAGATCCGGTCGGCGACCTGGGTGGTCAGATTGTGGAATTGCAGGGAGGAGATAAGGCAGACCACCGCCTCGGGTACCCTGGCGGCTACTTCCGCCAGCAGAATGGACTCGTTGTTCAGGATTCCAGGGAGGACGTAAAGGCCCCGGCCTATCCGCGCCAGTTTCCCGGCGCGATACAGGCGGAGAAGATACTCCCGGGGAATCCCTTCCGCCTCGACATCCAGGGGCCGGATAATCCCCTTCCGCCGGGCCAGTTCAAGAATTTTCTCTTTTTTGTTCATAGCAAGAATTGTTGCGTAACCTTTACAAATATCAATAAATATTAAGGATATGCAACACATTTTTTCCTGTTTCTCCGGCCCTGGATCAGGCCCGGCAGATTCCAATCGCCGTTCACTCCTAATTTCCTTATGGAGATTGAAGGTCACAAATCGAGTCCTCCAATTCGCAATCCGCTTGTAGTCAAGTAGAAACATTAAATGGAAGCTTAAGCTTCATAAGAGATTGATCCGATCAAAACTGTCTTTACCTGATAGTCGGATTAAGAGGACAATTTATTCCAAATTATTTTTTGGGCTCGCCGAAGTCTGGTTTAAGGATTGGTACTCCTTCGCGGAGAGTAGCCGGGGGTCCCACATCAAAGCCAGGGGAACCCCCGGGTTACCAAGATCTCGACCAACCCCGCAAAAAGAAACCCCCCAACCCACAACGAGGGCAGGGGGAGGGGACAAGCATTTCCTGTGCAGGCGCAATCCGGAATATGCATTCAGAAATCAGGAGACGAGTCAGTTTCACTCTCGAAACTACCGGCCAATCCCGGGTATTCCGGAACCGAGTATCCATACGGCTATACGCCGGCGGATCTGTTCGAGGCGGGTATGGGATATGGACCCGATCGTACCTTGCAGGATGCCGGAAGCCTGGTCCGTTTGAGGGAAGGCGAAGAGAACAATCGGCGCTTCCTCGATTACCGGAACGATTCCTTGAGGTCGGCAAGCGTATAGGGAGAGGGTTCCTCTTCCAGGCCCCGCATCGCCGAGGCAAGCGAGAATTCAGACCACCCCGCGTCTCCTTCACTTTCTCCGCCGGATTGGAGTTTTGATTCCAAAAACTTCACGAAATCCAGGACTTCCCGCTGGGCGTCCTCCGGCAGAGTCGCGATGTGCCTGGCTATTATCTGGGCTGTTGTCATAATCTCGCTTCGGAAAAACTGTAGCATCTCCCGGCGCCTGAATCAATCTTTGCGAGTTCCGCCCGCGCCGTATCCGCCCCCAGGCCATTTCCCAAACCTGAAATGACTTTTTATCGATATTTCCCCCTGGGGGATGATAATATACCTCCCGTCTCGAATCCGGAGTCGGCGGATGAACAACTGGTACGCCAATTTAAATAAGCCCCCGCTCACCCCGCCGAACTGGGTGTTTTCCCCGGCCTGGATCGTGCTCTACATCTCGATCGCGGTCGCGATCTTCCTCTACTACCGGTCCCCGAACAAACGCGGGGTCGCCCTGACCTCGGCCCTCCTCGGGCTCCACCTGGCAACGAATTTCGTCTGGTCCTACCTCTTCTTCGGGCTGCGCTCCCCGACGCTGGCCCTGGCCGACATCCTCGTGCTTGACGTGACCCTGGTCCTGCTCATCCCCCGGTTCTGGAGGGCGAGACCCCTGGCCGGGGCCCTGCTCATCCCCTACCTGGCCTGGGTTCTCTTCGCGACTTACCTGAACTTCGGGATCCTGGTGTTGAACTGAAGTACCCCCGCCCATCAATTTGTGCACCCCATCCTCCCATCGGGCGGCACCAGGAAAAATCCGGAATAAATCACCCCCCCGGTTACGACTGTCAGGCAGGCGGGTATCGCTTTTTGCTTGAATCCAAGCATACCGGGACTGGCTCGATACGGGTTTTTCTGCTTGACGGGCCATTTATTATGGTAATAATAGTTACCATATGGAAACTATTATTACCATAGTTTAGGAGGCCCTGATGAACTTCACCGAACCGTTGAACCGGATCCTGGGCCGGCTTTCCCAGGTCAGGATCTTGAGATTTATGGTCAAAACCGGTGTTTCGATGAGCGGCCGGGAGATCGCCCAGGCGGTCGGGCTCTCGCACGTCCAGGCCAATTCCGCCCTCCGGGACCTGGCCGGGCAGGGGATTGTATCCGTCCGGCGGGTTGGCCGGTCGAACTTATACGAACTGCAGCCGGATCACATTGTCGTCCGGGAATGGCTCCGGCCTCTCTTCCGCCGGGAACAGGAACTGGAAGAGAGGCTGGCGGAGATTGTCGTCCGGCATCTGGGCGTCAAGCCCGAATCCCTGATTCTCTTCGGGAGCGTGGCCCGGGGGACCGAGGGCCCCGGCAGCGATATCGACCTGCTCTGCGTCTTCCCGGATCGGCATTCGGCG
>PWXJ01000254.1 GCA_003561965.1 PVC group bacterium | reverse complement strand
GAAGTGGCACGAAGGCCGCCGCCGGAACGCCGCCTTCTACGACCGGCGCCTGGCCGGCCTTCCCCTGACCCTGCCCCGGGTCGCCGAGGACTGTCAGAGCGTCTTCAACCAGTACGTGATCCGGACCGAGCGCCGCGACGAGTTGAGAGAGCACCTCCAGGAGAAGGGGATCGGCAACGAGATCTACTATCCCGTCCCACTCCACCTCCAGGAGTGCTACCGGGACCTCGGTTACGGGGAGGGTTCCTTCCCGGAGGCGGAGAAGGCCGCCCGCCAGACCCTGGCCCTCCCCATCTACCCCCAGCTGACCGAAGAGCAGCTGGAAGAGGTCGCCGCCGCGGTCGAATCCTTCTTCGCCTGATTGGAAAAAATCAACCGGGTAGAACGCCGATGACGCAAAGGATTATAGTGTTTGGTTTCGGATAGCTTTTGCTGAAGCTGAGTGATAAGATGGAGGTAATCCAACCCCGCGTGCCGGGGGGGCGAGATTAGGGTATCTTCTGAACTTTCCCTCCGGCGGGACAAGCCCGCCGGGGAGGATTTTCTCCGGCCTGGATTTTGAACTTTTCCTCTGGCGGGACAAGCCCGCCGGGGGGGCTTACACTGTTGGCGGGTTTGCCGAACTCCGGGAAACGGATCTCCGATAAACTGGCATTGTCCGGATGGCCGGTGTATACTGTAAGAGTAACCTGGCCTAACCTGTTTCGCGGCTGATGCAGAGATTATTCTTCCAATTGATCGGGTTGATCCCGGTCCTTTATCCGGCGGCGGCGGTTCTCGCCGATTCGCCGCCTCCATCCGCCGACCAGGCCGTGATAATCTTTCGCGAGGACTTCCAGGATTCCGTGGTCGGACAGACCAGCCGTTCAGGCCACTGGACCACTTCGACCGAGGGTTCTGGAGCATATATCTACTGGGGGGTGATGAATATAAGCCCGGTGGAAGAGCCGAATATGGTTTTTCAAGGCCGGGGAGATCACCCCTGGCGGGGGGAGTGGCGGAGCGAGCCTATTGACATCTCCGATTACCGGGATGTGGAGATCTCAATTGAAGTTTACAGTGACATCTATTCGACGCCCGATGACAACTGCTACATCCATTTTTTCTACCGGATCGATGGCGGCGACCCGGTGGTCTGGTTCTGCCAGACCGGGGACCTCAATCCCCGTAAGGCCTTCGTCAACAAGACCTCTTCCCCGATTTCCGGAGAGAGCCTGGAGGTGATTATCCGGGCTTCGACCGAGCTGGCAATAGGCGAGGAGTACCTATTCCGCGATATCCGGGTGTCCGGCCGTCGTTCCGCCGGGTCCCCGGCGGGGGATGAATAACCTATGAACGGCGGGTTATCTTTCCGGCCGGGGCTGGTTGTGAGCGCCGCCCTGGCGTTGTCCATCTTCTCCCTCCAGTCTCCGTCCGCCAAAGCGGAAGAGATCTGGAGCGAGGACTTCTCTACCTGCGTGGTCGGACAGACCAGCCGTCCGGGCTACTGGTCCACCTCGACCGAGGGTTCTGGAGCATTTATCAACTGGGGGGTAATTGATATAAGCCCGGTGGAAGAGCCGAATATGGTTTTTCAGGGCCGCGGCGATCACCCCTGGGAAGGTGAGTGGCGGACCGAGACTATCGATATCTCATCCTACGGGGACGTGGAGATCTCGATCGAGGTTCGCAGCGATATTTTGGATAGCTCCCCGGAGGATAACACCTACGTTTATTTCTACTATCAGACCGACACCGGAAGCCCGGTGACCTGGTTCTATCAGACCGGGAATCTCTCGCCAGATAGAACTTTCGTCTCGAAGAGTTCTCCCCCTATTGACGGTGAGAACCTGATCTTTTTCTTCCGGGCTTCGACTCATAAAGCGCTGGGCGATGACTATCAATTCCGCAATATCCGGATCACCGGGACCGAGTTGCCCCCGACTCCGACTCCGCCGCCGTCTCCAACCGTTACCCCGTCGGCGAGCCCCCCCCCTACCCGGACCCCCACTCCGCCGCCAACTATCCCGCCTTCTCCAACCCGGACCCCGACTCCGCCCCCGACATCGACCCCTTCTCCAACCCCGTCTCCATCTCCTACCGCCACCCCGCCGCCGTCCGCCACCCCGACCCCCAGTCCCAGCCCGACTTCGGCTCCGACCGCCAGTCCTGAGCCGACGGCCAGTCCCACCCCGACCGCGGAACCGACCGCCAGTCCGGAACCGACGGCCAGTCCGACCCCGACTATGGTCCCGACCGCCACCCCGTCACCCACCGCCAGCCCCGAGCCCAGTCCGACTCCGACCGCCAGTCCAACCCCCACCGCCACTCTTTCGCCTACTCCCGATCCGGACGCCCCTCCCTGGATTTATGACTTCTCCGGAGACGGGACCAGCGATATCGCCATCTTCCGCCCGTCAACCGGCCTCTGGGCGGTCCGGGGGGTCACCCGGATTTTCTTCGGAACTTCAGGCGACCGGCCGGTTCCGGGAGATTACTCGGGAGACGGGACGACCGGGATTGCCGTCTTCCGCCCGTCGTCCGGACTCTGGGCGGTCCGGGGACCGACCCGGGCTCACTTCGGAACATACGGGGATCGTCCCTTCCCGATGGATTACCGCGGCGAGGGGACGGCGGAGATCGCCATCTTCCGCCCGTCGTCCGGCCTCTGGGCGGTCCGGGGTCTGACCCGTTATTACTTTGGGACATCAGGAGATGAACCGGTGCCCGGCTACTGGCGGGATGGTATCGCCCAACCGGCGATCTTTCGGCCTTCCTCCGGCCTCTGGGCGGTCCGGGGTCTGACCCGGATGTACTTTGGTTCTTCGGACGATATCCCGGTTCCCGGTGACTACGGCGGGAGCGGAACCTGGTCTCCGGCGATCTTCCGGCCTTCCTCCGGACTCTGGGCGGTCCGGGGGGGGACCCGGGCCTATTTCGGTTCCGGAGACGACCTCCCGCTCCCCGGGGTCTATGGCGGCGACGGGACCGACCGGGTCGGGATCTTCCGGAAGAGATCCGGCCTCTGGGCGGTCCGGGGGGTCAGCCGGGTCTATTTCGGTTCCACCGCCGATATCCCGGTCGCCCGGTGAACCGGCGCGGCTCCCGGTTCACCGTAAGCTCGACGTTCCCCCGGGCGACCGGGAAATCTTTGACCGGAACGCCGCCTCTCTGGTAAATTCCGTCAGCTGAACCGCCCGAACGGTCCGGTCCGTCCGATTCCAGTATGAGCAAGAGCCCGGAAAATATTGAAGCCGCAATGCGGGAGTTCCTCTACGACTTCCGCCGCTACTTCGATCAACAGCAAGCGGAAGGGGTGGAGTACTTCGAATCCGCCTCCGCCGAAGTCCATCCCCGGCCCCGCCGGCCCTCCCTCCCGCGGGTGGCGGTTCCCCCGAAACCCGCCGCCTGTCCCGCTCCCCCCGCGCCCCTTCCTCCAGCCGCCCCCGGATTTTCAGCTCAACCGGCTGCTGCCCGGAAGTCGGTCTCCGACCCCCGGGAAAGTTACCGGCTGCTCCTGGAAGAGATCGGGCGGTGCCGGAGATGTCCCCTGGCCGAAATTCGGAAGAATCCGGTCCCGGGGGAGGGGGGCAACCGGAAGCGGCTCCTCTTTGTCGGCGAGGGCCCGGGAGAGGACGAGGACCGACTCGGCCGTCCCTTTGTCGGCCGTTCCGGAAAACTCCTCGACAAGATCCTGGCCTCGATCTCCCTGGTCCGGGAGGACATCTACATCACCAACATCGTCAAGTGCCGGCCCCCCGGCAACCGCGACCCCGAACCGGGCGAGGTGACCGCCTGCCGCTCCTACCTGGAGAGCCAGATCCGGCTGCTGAAACCCCGGCTGATCGTCACCCTCGGCCTCCCGGCCGTCCGGACCCTGCTCGAGACCACCTCTTCGCTCGGCCGCCTCCGGGGGAGGTTGTACGACTACCGGGGGATCCCGCTCCTCCCCACCTACCACCCCGCCTATATCCTCCGTTCCTACACCGTCGAGAACCGGAAGAAGGCCTGGGAGGATATCAAGATGGTCCGCGATTTCATCTCGGGTCCGGGGAGATGACCGCCCCGGACGGGAGCCAGCCCGCCCCCGGTTTCGCCGATGTCGTCCTCGACCTCCCGGCCGACCTCTGTCTGACCTACTCCGTCCCCGCCGATCTGGCCGGCCGCCTCCGGGTCGGGCAGAAGGTCCTGGTCCCTCTCGGGGGCCGGAAAGCCGGGGGCTTCGTCGTCGCCTGCCCCGCCGATCCGCCCGAAAAGCCCCCCCGCCCCCTGGCCGGGATTGTCGATGACCAGCCGTTATTCGGCCCCAACCTGGTCTCCCTGGTCCGCTGGGTCGCCGGCTATTACTTCTGCTCCCCGGCCCGGGCGTTGAAGACCGCCCTTCCGGCCCCGGTCCGGAAGAACATCCGGGCGGCCCCGATCCTCGAGGCCGGCCTGGCGGCGGAGCCTGAAGAGATCCGGACCGCGGCGGACGCTCTGGCGAAAAAAGCGCCCCGGCAGGCGGCCCTCCTGGAGAAGTTGCTGGAGGAACCGTCCCGGCGGATCCCCGCCGCCGAGCTGCTCCGCCTCTGCGGGGCCTCCCGCAGCTCCCTGAACGCCCTGAAGAAGAAAGGCCTGGTGACCCTAACCGCCGCCGGCCGTTACCCTTCCTCCCGGGGGGAGGTCCTCCCCACGGTGCCGCACCGGCTGACCGAGGAGCAGGAGACCGCCTTCGGGGCGGTCCGGGAGGCGATCGAGGATGAGGAGTTCCGGGTCTTCCTCCTCCACGGGATAACCGGCTCCGGTAAGACCGAGATCTATATGCGGGCGATCGCCGAGGTCCTCAAGCGGGGGAAGTCCGCCCTGGTCCTGGTCCCGGAGATCTCGCTCACACCCCAGACCGGGGACTGGTTCCGGGGCCGTTTCGGTGAGCGGGTGGCGGTCATCCACAGCGGACAGTCCGCGGGAGAGCGGGCCGAAAACTGGCGGAGGATCGCCTCCGGGGAGGCCGCGGTCGTCCTCGGCCCCCGCTCGGCCGTCTTCGCCCCCCTGGCCGACCCCGGTCTGATCATCGTCGACGAGGAGCACGAGACCACCTACAAGCAGTCGGCGCTCAGCCCCTTCTATCACGGACGGGACACCGCGGTGATGCGGGGCAAGCTGGAAGGCTGCCCGGTGATCCTCGGTTCGGCCACCCCCTCCCTGGAGAGCTACTACAACCAGAAGGCGGGGAAGTACCGGCTGCTCTCCCTCCGGACCCGCCCCGAGGAGGCGACGCTCCCGGCGGTGAAGATCGTCGATATGAAGGCGGAGCGGGAGCGGCAGAAGTCCGCCGTCTCCTTCTCCGACGCTCTGCTGACCGCGGTCAAGGACAACCTCGACGCCGGCCTCCAGACCATCCTCTTCCTCAACCGCCGGGGGTTTTTCACCGTCCTCGCCTGCCCGGAGTGCGGCTTTGTCTCCCGCTGCCGCCACTGCAGCGTCTCCCTGACCTACCACAAGAAATCCGGGCGGCAGGTCTGCCACCTCTGCGGTTACTCCGATCCTCCCCCCCGCTTCTGCCCGGTCTGCCGGGCCCGGAAACTGGCCTTCACCGGCCGGGGGACCCAGCGGATCGAGGAGCAGGTCCGGAAGATCTTTCCCTCCGCCCGGGTCCGGAGGATGGATACCGACTCGGTCGGCCGGCGGGACTCCCACCGGGAGATCCTGGGGGAGTTCCGGGCCGGGAAGATCGACATCCTGGTCGGCACCCAGATGATCGCCAAGGGATTGGACTTCCCCAATGTCACCCTGGTCGGGGTGATAATGGCCGACACCGCGCTCAGCCTGGCCGACTTCCGGGCCACCGAGTACACCTACCAGATCCTGACCCAGGTCGCCGGCCGGGCGGGGCGGGGGGAGATGAAGGGGACGGTTATCATCCAGACCTATACCCCCCGGCATCCGGCGCTCCTGGCCGCCGTCCGCCAGGACTACGGGAGTTTCTTCGAGAAGGAGATGCGTTTCCGGGAGGAACTCGGTTACCCGCCGCTGAACCACTTCGTCAGCCTGACCGTCCTCTCCCGGAACGAGGAGAAGAGCCTGAGGGTCGCCGAACACCTGGCCCGGAGACTGGAGCCGGAACTGGAGGCCGGCGACGAGCTTCTCGGCCCCGCCCCGCCCCCGATCCACCGGCTCCGGGGCCGCTACCGGCACCAGATCCTGGTCAGGACCCGCGGGGTGGCCTCGACCACCCGGGCCCTGAGAAAGATTCTCTCCCGGACGCCCCGGGACCGGGACCTAAAGGTCGAGGTCGATGTCGACCCGATCTCGATGCTCTGACCAGGCCGGCCGACAAATCCCGAATTGTCATCGCGAGGAGCGCCTGCCTGCCGGCAGGCTGGGAGCGACGAAGCGAACCCAATTTTCGAATACAATATACTGCTCAGCAATGGATTGAGATTGCTTCGCCCCTTCGGGGCTCGCAATGACAGCAAAATGACGTGGATCGCCATTGTCGGTCAGCCCCGCAAGCCCGCGGAGGTTCTTGATCAAAGAAGCTTGTGCGGCCCGAACATCTCCGGGTAGAGGTCGGACAATCGCGTCTCCCTGATCTCCCCCCTGGTGTTGGCGGCCAGGATCAGCAACTCCCCCCGGTCGAACTCGGCCAGGGCCTGCCGGCAGATAGCACAGGGGAAGGCCGGGGGATCGGTCTCGGTCAGGACCAGGATGGTCCGGAACTCCTTCTCCCCGGCGGCCACCGCCGCCGCCACCGCGTTCATCTCGGCGTGGCTGGTGATGGTCAGGGCGGCGTTCTCCACGTTGCCGCCGCTGAAGTACCTGCCCCCGGCGGTCAGGACGGCCGCTCCCACCCGGTAACCGGTATAGGGGGCGTGGGCGTTGGTCCGGGCTTCTTCGGCCAGTCGGAAGAGTTCACTTTTTTCCTCGGCGCTGGTCATTACCTGATACTCCTTTACTTCGTAACCGGGGCCGCCGACTACCGAGCCGGTTTGACGGCCTCGAGATAGACGCTCTCTTCGCTTTTCTCCTTCAGGTCAAGTTTCCCCGGATCCCTGATTTTGGTCTCGCCCGGGGGAGGCGCGGCGATATCGGAGAAACCGTGCTTTTTCAGAAGCCGGCCGAG
>PWXJ01000227.1 GCA_003561965.1 PVC group bacterium | reverse complement strand
GTGCCGCTTTTTCTCCGACCAGAATCCGGGCAAGCAGAAAAAAGACCAGAAGCGCGATCAGGCCCAGACCGATCGAAGTCAGTCGAAGTGAGACCAGGTTGACGGAAAAAAGTCGAAAAGAAAGTGCCAACGGGTAAGTCAGAAAGGGGCAGAAATGCGATTCCGCCATTCCCGGTGAATTCATTCCTTTCCAGATGATCTGGTGTACATCCGGCAACCGCTTGCCGATATCCGGGAAATTCTCGCCTCCGGCTGGAGCAAGTTTCCAGCCTTCATCCAATATCCTCAGCGCCCACTTACTTACGTTGGCTTCATAAGGCTGCCACGCTACCGGGTAGAGGTGGATCAGGGATACGCTCAACCAGAGGGCCAGGAGCATCAGACAGGTAAGCGTGATGATCCTGCTCGGAGCGGATAGAGAATCGGAAGTCTCAAGTCTATCAGTAACTTTATTCTTCCGGAATAGAAGATGACAGGCCACGCCCACCCCACCAAAAATGTAGAATCGTATACCCCAGGGGTGATTACCTGCTGCCAGGTGAGTCTGACCGATCAAGCCGGAAGCCATTGCGGGTATCAGAAAGATTGAACCCGGATTCTTCCGATTAGTCGTTACCAGAATAAGGGTCGAGAAAACCGCCAATCCGCCGATTAGGACCCGAAGGGAAAATAGCCGGTCCGGGAGACTATCCAGAAATGAGGTACCTGGAGAGGCAATTCGCGTAACTACGGCTTCGTTCAGTTGAGAAAACTGGTTTCCAAACCGGGCCCCGACGGCCCCTCGACCCAGGAGAAAGAAGACAAGGCTGATCAGCAAAGCGGCTTCAATAATCCAGAAGCGCCGTTTCCACTCGAAATCACCGGTTTTCCGGGCTATCATCCAGGTCAGTGCCGACAATATCGCTCCGAAGAGGATCAACTGCCCGGGCTGACGATAAAAGTACTCCGCGACGGAGAAGGCGGCCCCGCCCGCCGTCTGGAAAGCTAGTACCAGAGTGGCCAGTAAGTACCCTTTTGCTGAAACTATAGCGGAAGGAGATATAACCAGGGGAAGAAAGCTTAAAACCAGCAAAATTCCATAGGTAATTCCCAGGACTTTCAGATAATATTGTAATTTGGAGAAATTATCCCCGTATTTGAGAACTCCTCCAGTCAGAATCAGGAAGAATGAGAGGGCGAGAAGGGGCAAATTTAACGCCAAGGTCGCCATTGGGGGACCCGTGATTGAATTGAGCCCGGAAAACCAGTTAGGGTAATTGCGGAAAATACTGTTACCCGGGGTCAATCTTTAACGGCCGGTTTGACTGACCGAAGGTGATGATGTCCGGCTTTAACTTCTCAAAGCCATATCTTACTATATCCGTCCGGCCGGGAAAGCAATATTTATATTCAAGGCAACTATTCAGGATCCGGTAACAGAGTACCCCCCCGGCCACCCCACTCTCCCCGTCGCGTGGGATTAGGGGGAGCGGTGTTGTTATCTGTCGAACTGAATCATCTGTCCCGAGCCTGGCCAGGAATCTCGATGCTCGCGATGAGATAAAAATTGGCGAAAAGAGCAATTGCGACACAGCCTGAATGGCTATAATGTTGTTAATATTGAGAGAATCAAGTGGCTTCAAGAATTCTGACGATAGGGATTGACGGCGGGAACCTGGAACTGGTCAACCGATTCGATCTTCCCCATATCCGCTCTCTCCAGGGGAAAGGGTCCTGGGGAAATCTGCTTACGGTCGTTCCCCCGGTTACCGCCCCGGCCTGGGTGAGTTTTCTCACCGGAAGAAACCCCGGAAAGCACGGGGTTTTCGAGTTTATGCGGCGTCAGCCCGACTCCTACGACCTCTCTCCGGTCAACTCCTCTTCCATCCAATCCCCGACTTTTGTCGATATCATTTCCCACCGGGGCCGGAAAGCGGTCCTGGTCAACGTGCCCGTCACCTATCCCCCCCGTCCGCTCAACGGGCTCTGCGTTACCGGTCTGCTCACTCCCAGCCAGGAGAGTGAATACACCTACCCCCGGGAGCTGAAGCGGGAGATCGAGAGCCGGGTCAAGGATTACGTCATCTTCTCCGACGTGATTTACGCCCCCGGCCGGGAGGAGGAGTTCCTGCTCGGCCTGGAGAACCAGGTGGAAAAACGGACCGAGCTTATCCGGTATCTGCTGGATAACTATCAATGGGATTTCTTTATGGCGATCTACAACGCCACCGATACCGTCCAGCACGGTCTCTGGGGATATACCGATCCCCGGAGCCATACCTATGACTTCCCCAACAGGAAGATATTCGCTTCGGGGATAGAGAGGATCTACAGGAAAGTCGATGAAAGTATCGGGCGGTTAACCGCCCGGGTCGGCGGGGAAACCGATATTATCCTGATGTCCGACCACGGCGCCGGCTCGCTTTACTGGTTTTTGCACGTTAATATATTTCTTCTCCGGCAAGGGTATTTAAAGATCAAGAGACGTCCGCGGTCCCAGATCAAGCTGGCTCTTTTCCGGCTGGGTTTTACCCTGAAGAACATCTACCAGCTGGCCTACCGTATCGGGCTGGGCCGTTCCCGCCGCGCTCTTGACGCGAAAAGAACCAGAAGGAAGCTTCTGGCCCGGCTCTTTCTATCCTTTGAAGATGTCGACTGGAAGCGAACGGTGGCTTATTCCCGCGGTTATATCGGGCAGATATTTCTCAACGTGCGGGGGAGGGAGCCGGAGGGGATAGTCAGCCGGGGAGATGAATACCGCCGGCTCCGGGAACGGATCATCGCCGACTTGCGGCAACTGGTCACCCCGGACGGAAAAGCGAAATTGATCTCGGAAGTTTATTTCTCCGAGGACCTCTACAGCGGTCCCTATGTCGATCAGGCTCCCGACATCACCTTTCTCACCGAGAATATGGAAACCGTCGCCTTCGGAAATTTCGAATTCAGTTCCCGACGGGTTATCGAGCCGGCCTTCACGGGGATTTCCGGTCATCACCGGATGAAGGGGATGTATTCTTTTTCCGGCCCCTCCTTTCTCCCCCGCGGGCGCTGCCGGGACCTGAGTATTCTCGACCTGGCGCCGTTGATTCTCTACCTTCTTGACCTACCGGTGGACCGGGATATGGACGGCCGGGTTCCCCGGGAAGTCATCGATCCCCGGATCCTGGACGACCGGCCGGTCCGGTTTGAAGATTATTTTTCCGGCCGATCGGAGTTGCACAATTACCGGCAGGGAGAGGTGGAAAAGATTGTCGGGAAACTCCAGGGCCTGGGGTATATGTAATGGCCGGCTGGAAACAATGGCTGAACCGGGGTATTAAATTTCTGGGACTGGGGATCCTGGTTTACATTCTCTGTAAAATCGATTATCCCCGATTTGTCGGTTTCTTCTCCTCGATCAGGCTCTCCTACCTGGGGGCCGTGCTGCTGGCGGCCGTCTTTGTCAACGCGCTCAAGGGCCTGAGATTGTATTGCGTCCTGAAGGCATTCGGTTTTCGTTACGGCCTGAACCGCTGTGTGATCACCACTTTCATCGGCAATTACCTGGGGGCGGTTACCCCGGGGCGGAGCGGCGAGCTGGCCCAGGCTTATTACCTCAAAAGGGAGGCGGGGATTCCCCTGACGGGTTCCATCCCCCTGATAGTTTACTCCCGGATATTCGATCTTTACCTGGTCGGGATGGTTTTTATCCTCGGCCTCTTCAGCTACGAAATTCCGATCTTCACCCGGGAGGCCAGGCTGGTCCTGGTCCTGGCGATAGCCCTGCTTTCCTCGCTGATCTTGATCCCCGGGGTTTTCACCGCCCTGCTGGAATTCGGCCGGAAGCATATATTACCCGGAAAATTTGCCGCCGATCCCCGGGCCGTAAAGAAAAAACTCAAACCGGGGGATATTCTGCTCTTCCTGGCGATCACCGGGGGGATTTATGTCTTTCTCTTCGGCCGGGGCCTTGTCCTGGCCGCCGGGATGGGGATTCCCATCGACCCGCTGAAGTTAATATTTTTCATCGCGATAGTGAACACGATCGCCTACCTCCCGGTCACTGTCGCCGGGCTGGGGACCACCCAGGCGGCTTTCGTCTTTCTCTTCGGCCTGGAAGGGATCGGGGCGGAGGCGGCTCTCGCCTACTCCTTCGCGATTTTTTTCACTGTTTATGTCTGGGGGATTGTTCTCGGGGCCCTGTGCTGGTGGCGCAACCCGATCAGGCTTGTCCGGGGCGGTAGTCCCCCGGCCGCCGCCCGGTCCTCTCAGGGAGTTTCCTCCCGGTTGTCTTCGGGTAGGGGAATCAGGTAAGCCTGAAGGGACGGCTGGCCGAAAGGATCCCGGTATTCCAATAATTCCGCTTCGGGATAGGCCTCTTTAATTCTCCGCGCCAGGTCGGCCGGGGCTCCCCGGCGGGGAAATGTCAGGGCTGCCGGAAGTTTCATCTCCTCTCTCCCGCTGATCAGCCGCTCGATCTGGTCCGGGTTCACATAGTGGTAGGGGAGGGGAGTCTCTCCGGTGTAGGAGATAAAATTGATCAGCGGCCGGCTGTAGCTTCTGAACGGTACCACGTAAAGGAAATAATCTTCGGAGAGACTCTTTACCTTTTCGGCGAAATAACGTTCTCTCTCCCAGAAACCCGCCGGCTTCCGGTTATTGAAGTAAAGGTTGGCGTGCCCGCTTCCGGCCAGGAAGAGGAATACCCCCAGCAGACCGCCGCCGGCGATCCGGCCCCAGCGGGGAAACAGCCGGCCGCTTTCCCGGATCAACAGGGCCAGCGGGATGGCGGCCAAACAGTATCCGAAGGGGAGGAAGAAGAGCAGCCGGCGGGCTACCATCGGCGGACGGGAGAGGAGCAGGGGCAAGAGCAGGGGAAAGAAAAAAAACAGGGTCACCCGGGCGCTTTCCGCTCTCAGGTTGAAAAGCAGGTAGAAAAGTCCCGCGACCAGCAGGATCGTGAAAACCGGGCTGAAGAAGAAAAACCTCCCCGGCCAGGGATCATAATTGAAGTTGGGATGGAAGAAGGTCTGCACCGTGACCTCGATGTTTTCCCGGATCAGGGGAATCGCCCGCTGGTAATCGGGTTCGGGGGTATAGACGTGGTCCGCGGTCCGATGCCAGACCGATTCGTAGGAGACAACCCCGGGTGAGATCAGTTCGAGTACCGGCAGATTGAGAAACCGGATTACCGTCAGTATACCCAGGGTGAGCAATATCACCCCCAGCAACCGCTTGAAATAGTTCTTCCGGCTGAAGATGGTATAACCCGCCAGGAGAACCCCGCAGATCAAAATCAAAAACTTGATTGGCGCGTAAAAGTACCCGGCGAAAGACACGGTCAGCCCGAGGAAAAAATAGGCGCCGGGTTGTTTCCCCGAACCGGCCCGCAGCACCAGGTGGATTATCAGCAGCCCGACGGCGATGGTGACGGCCGGCAGCAGGTTCATCCGGCTGTAGTTGATGTTCATCGGCGAGACGGCGAACATAAATGCCGTGATCAGGCCGACGGTATCGGAAAAGAGGGTCCGGAAGATGAGAAAAACCAGCAGGACCGAAACCGTTCCCGCCAGGACGGAGATCAGCCGGAAGGAGGCCGTCCCGGGGCCGAAAATTCGAAAGAAGAAGCTGCTGAGATAAAGGTAGGGGGCGGAGATTCGGGTCTGGGCGAAGCCCCGCCAGCGGATGGTCTCCCAGGTTGTTGTCGGATGGCGGCCCTCGACTATCCCCAGGGCCCGGAGCCCGGCCTCGGCCTCGGTGTTGTCGAAACGCATCGGGACGGCAGCCAGCCGGTCGAAACGGAGCTGCATCGCCAGCACTATGGTCAGAACCAGCAGGAGCAGGGTGATCAATCGCACAGGTTGGCGGCGGGGGTGCCGGGGGAGCGGGGAGATCCTTCCCAGGAAGGCGGCGTAAAGGGCGCTTCCGGCGATCAGCCAGGTCATCCAGCCCGTCCGGCCTTCGGCGAGAAACCTCCCCGCCGCCAGGGCCAGGCCGATCAGGATGACGACGCCGATGAATGGTTGGGCCCGGTTCCGGAATCTCGCCAGGGCCGCAACGGTGACCGCCAGCGTGCCCGCGAGGATCCAGGTGAGTTGCTCGGCCAGGAAGTCGATCAGCCGGGGGGCCGCGTTCCGGCCCAGTTCGACATAGGCCCGGGCGGGAATAAAGACTGAACTACGCAGCCCGGGGCTGAGATTGCCCGATCCGGTCTCCAGTGCGGCCATCAGGAAGAACAACGCCCCGGTGATCAGGGTGGCGAGCATAGCCCGGGTTAAGGCCGCCGGGGACAATCTCCCCCGGGAAATTTCCAGCCGGACGCCGATAACCACCAGGACCAGGGCGAGGAGGGATATCGGGAGTTTGGCGATTGTCGGGATCAAGGAGTCCATTTTACCGGGGTCCGCTGCCTATTCAGCAAATTCGATTCTCATATTGGTAAAGGCGGGGCCGGCCATCCGGGAATTTGCCCCTTCGGCTCTCCAGAAGAATTTTTCTGAGAAGGGACCTTCCGGGAATGGGCCGTTGCCGCGGTAGATGAACCCTTCCTGGTCGATCGGCCAGGTCTTGCCGACGAAGATTAATTCTTCGTCGGTCCGGAATGTCCAGCTGCTCCAGTCTCCCTGATTTTCCGCGGTGAGCAGGGGGGAGCGGGCGATCAGTTCATCCGGCAGGCCGTCTTTCTCGGTATCGGCATAGGCGAGCATCCGGAATGCCCCTGCCCGTCCGGGGGCGGCGTGGGCGATGCTCAGTATGACAGTGGAACCGGTTTTCTGTTCGGGATCGACCGCCCAGACCCACATTTCGTATTGAGGCTGATGGCGGTTGGCGGTGAGCAGCCCTTCCGCCCGAGGGTCTGGAGGAACCGGCCGTCTTGGAGGCGGCCGGGTCGGGCGAACCTCGGCCGGTTCGGTCTGATCCGACCGGGTGAAGAGAGAGCCGATCTGCTTGAATAGGTTGTCCGCCGGGCGCCCGGCAAACAACGGTGCCGGTTCCCGGGGGAAGAACGGCCTGATGCTATCGATCAACAGGGCGATCAGGATCAGGACGCCGAGCCAGATCAGCACCGTTCCCCAGATTCTTCGGTTGAATATTTTCATAACAAGCGAAACCCTCTTTTTTCTG
>PWXJ01000116.1 GCA_003561965.1 PVC group bacterium | reverse complement strand
TATCGGTATCGGTATCGGTATCGAGGTCAGCCCCGGAGCAGTCGACCGTAAAGCGCTTCGTGATCGTCCACCATCCGCTCCCGGCTGAATCGATCTTCCGCCCGCCTCCTGCCCGCCTCCCCCATCCTCCGGGCCAGCTCCGGTTTCCGGATCAGGGTGATTATCCTCTCCGCCAGGGCGGAATGGCCGCCCAGGGGCACCGCGTAACCGGTCTCTCCCTCTACCAGGGCTTCGACCGTTCCCGGGACGGCGGTCGCCGCCACCGGCCGGGCCAGGGCCATCGCCTCCAGGACCGCCAGGGGCAGCCCTTCCCAGAGGGAGGAGAGAGCGAAGATATCGAAGGCGGCGACAATCTCCATTACGTTATTCCGATAACCGAGAAATTTTACTCTCTCCCCGATACCCAGTTCTGCAGCCAGATTCTCCAGGTCTGTCCGGAGATCGCCCTCTCCCAAAATCAGGAAGAGGGCCTCCGGGCAGGCGGCGCTGACCTCGGCCGCCGCCCGGAGCAGGGTTGGGTAGTCTTTCTGGGGAGAGAGACGACCCACCGTTCCGATCACGGGGACGTCTTCCCCGATTTCCAATTCCTCCCGGACCTGGAGACCGGCGGCGGGGTTTAGTGGCGGGATCTCGATGCCGTTCTCGATGACCTTCACCCGTTCGGGGTCCATACCCTGTTCCAGCAGGTCGTCCCGCACCGCCCCGGAGACGGCGATTACCGTGTCGTTCCACCGGCTGGTGAAGTTGTCGAGCCGCCGGTAGTAAGCGGCCTTGAGCCGTGCCGCCCGGCTCTTGCCCCTTCCGCCCCGGGCCAGTTCCATCGTCAGGTGCTCGGTCGAGACCGAGACCGGGACCCGGGCCAGACGCCCTGCGGTCCGGGAGAGGATGTTGGTCAGCATACTGTGGGAATGGAGAACTTCAATCCTCTCCCGGCGGATGAACCGGGCCAGGCGGCCGGCGGCCGCCAGGTCGTAGGTTTTCCGGAAGGGGATAATCTCCGCCCGGATGCCCTTCTCCGCCAGTCTCTCCGGGAGCTGGCCGGGGTCCGGGCAGACGGCGATCACTTCGTGCCCCCGTCCCCTGAGGGAGACGGCCAGGTCGTAAAGAACCTTTTCCCCCCCGCTGATCGTTGATTTATAAGCGACCTGCAGAATTTTCATTGTATGAATACAGTGACAGTCTCAGCAATCATTTCCGCGCGCAACCCCTTCCAGCAGCGGAAATCGTATCCGCACCGGAACTTTCTCCCCGGCAGCCAGCAGGGAGAGCAGGGTACGGGGTTGCGGATCACGCTGTGCCGGTCCCGGTCGAGGGGGCCGGTCACCCGGTCGTGGGTCGGACCGTAGAGAACGACGGCTCTGGTCCCGACCGCCTGGGCGATATGGGCGGGGGCCGAGTCGTTGCCGATCAGGCAGTCGAGTTTCTCGACCAGGGCGGCCAGAATCCGGATTCCCCCGGGGACGGCGACGGCCGGCCGGGTCTTCATCCCGCCGGCGACCGTCTCCAGCAGACCCCGGTCGCTTTTCGCGCCGAGCAGTATGACCCGAAAGCTTTTTTCGGCTAGAAGATCGCCGAGGCGGGAAAACCCTTCCGGAGACCAGCGCTTGAAGCGGGAGGCGGCCCCGGGATGGATCCCGACCAGTTTTTCCCCCGGTCGCGGTTCGAGGCCGGCGAGAAGGCGATCGGCTTCTTCCCGGTCCTCCGGAGAGACGGAGAGATCCATCCCGTACCCGTCGTCCGCGATTCCCAGTGGGACCAGCAGATCGAGGGCCCGGAGGATCTCGTGGCGGAGAGGGTCGAAGGGGACGAGGCGGTGGAAACAGAACCCGCCGCCTCTCTCCCCGTAGCTGATCCGCCGGGCCGCCCCGGACCCGGCGGCGAGAAGGGCCTCCCGGGGATCGGCCCGGAAGTCGATCAGGCAGTCGTAGGACTCCCGGCGCAGCCCCCGGACGGTTCCCAGAATTTCCCTCCAGCCGGCTTTCTTCCCGTGGGCGATGGTCCAGGGGGCGTCGAAAGCGATCACCCGGTCGAGGTGGGGGTTAAGTTCGACCGCCTCCCGGCTCGTTCCCTTGACCAGGAGATGGATCTCGGCCGCGGGCAACGCCCGCCGGAGGGCCCGGATCGCCGGGGTGGTCATCAGCACATCCCCGATGTGATCGAGCCGGACCAGGAGGACTTTCCCGATCTGTGAAAGGTCGATCGGTTTTTCCCGGCCTGGGCGAAAAAACAGATAACCTACTCCGTCAAAGGCGGCGGCCGGAAATCTTTTCCACCGGCCTTCCAGCAGGAATTTACGGTTGGCTCTCATCTTCTCGATCTTCCGCCCGATAAAGATTTTCAGATTATTCTCCGCAGAGGCCAGTAAAGCGGGGAGAGCTTGAGCCGGAAGCGGAAGAAATTGTCCTTTCGGGAGATCAGGGTCCGCCGCCGGGAGAAGTCGTCTTCGCCGCCGGAGATTACCGAATACGCTGCCCGGTAGCCGGCCCGGCGGGCCAGGGCCTTCAATTGTCCGTTATAGGATCCGTGGGGGTAGGAGAAATAATAGATCGGCCGGGTCAGTTTCTCCTCCAGGATGGTCTTGGATATTTCAATCTCCCGGGCCGCCTCTCCCTCCGTCTTCGCGGTCAGGTCGGCGTGGGTGAGTCCGTGCGAACCGAAATCGACCAGGGGGTCGCGCTCCATCTCCCGGACCTGGTCCCAGGTCAGGCCCGGATAGTCTCCCCGGGGGAAGTCCCAGTCTTCACCCACCCGGGAGACGGTGAGAAAGAATGTCGCCGGAAGGTTGTATCGCTTCAGGATCGGGTAGGCGTTTTCGAAGCTGTCCCGGTAACCGTCGTCGAAGGTTACGGCCAGTGGCGGTTTGCCCGAAGAGTTCTCGCCGGAACCGAGCCTGACCACGGAATAGTTTTGCTTCAGGAAAAGGACCTGACGCTCGAATTGAGCGGGGGTGAGATTGGTCCCGGAGGAGGACGGGAAGTCCCGGTCATCGCTGACCGCGTGGTAGAGCAGAACTTTTCCCGCCGGCCTGTGTTTTCTCATCTCTCAAGCAGCCGGTTGTAAACTTCGGCCTGGCGCCGGGCTATGGACTCCCAGGCAAATTCCGTCTTCACCCGCTTCCGACCTTTCCGGGCCAGTTCGGCGGCGGTTCCCGGGTTCTCCCGGAGGGCGACGATCCGCTCCCGGAGAGCCGCGACGTCCCCCTCGGGGAAGATCAGTCCCGCGGCACCGATGACTCCGGGGATCTCCCCGGAGTCGGAGCCGATGACCGGAACGGCGCAGCTCATCGCCTCCACCAGGACCCTGCCGAATTGTTCCTTCAGGCCGGGGAGGGTGATCGAGGGCAGGACCAGGACGTCGAGGCAGTTCAGGTACCCCGGCAGCCCATCGTAAGGGACGGCGGGCAGAAACCTGGCCCTCCCGGCCAGCCCCGATTCTTCAGCCAATCTCATTGCCTGGGCCCGCAGGGGTCCTTCTCCGATAACCAGGAGGTTGACCGGAGCGGATATGCCGCCGACCGCCCGGATCAGGTCCAGGATCCCCTTCTGCCTCTCCAGCTTGCCGACAAAACCGATCGTGAACCCTTCGAGGCCGAGTTCGGCGCGCCGGTCCGAGGCGTCGGCCGGCCGGAAGAATCCGGGGTCGACGCCCAGGGGGAGAACCAGGGATGCTTTCTTCCAGCCTTTCTCCCGGATTACCTTTTCCGCTTCCGAGTTGATCACGAAGGCGAAGTCGGCCCGGCGGTATGTGAATCTCTCGAACCAGGAGAAAGGCGGGGGATAGTCTTTACGGATATTCTGGGCGGAGAAGAAGATGATCCGGGAATTCGGGAGGGTACGTTTCGCCGCCCGGATGACCTGCCAGGTCACCGCCGCGAACGGTTCTTCCCAGAGTTCAATGATATCCGGCCGGGTCTCCCGCAGCATCCTGGTCAGGCCGGGGTAGTAGTGAGTGGCATTTCTCAGTCCGTGGCTCCAGAACCCCGGGGTGAAGGGTTGGCGGGCAATCACCCGGTAGGCGGGGTCGGAGGTCTTCTCCAAAGGGACCATCCGGTTGAACTGCCGCCACCGCCGGGGTGTCAGCAGGGTCAGTTCGGCGCCGCTCCGGCGGACCACCTCCCGGAACCGCCGGTGATAACCCCCGACCACCGCCGAGTGGGAGATCGCGAGGATCTTCACCGGGACACCCCCTTCGAAACCAGGACTTCCCGGACGATCTTTTCGATCTCCTCCACCCGTGCTTCCCAGGAGTTTTTCCGGGCGAAATCCATCCTCCGTTCCCGGCCCCGGGGATCATTCTCGCCCCGGACCGTATCGAGATGGGAAAGAAACTCTTCCCGGTTTCCGGCGATCTTGATTACCTCCCGGAAATAATCGATGTCGCCGAAAGAGGTACTCACCACCGGCAGGCCGGCGGCCAGGTAATCATAGACCTTGACGGGGTGGATGGCCCGGGTCTCCCGGGAGTCCCGGTAGGGGACGATCCCGGCGGAAAGCTTTGTCAGATACCCGGGCAACTGCTCGGGCGGCACGTTCCCCAAAAAGTGAACGTTGGGAACGTTATTCAAGCATTGAGGGATGGAGGTCGCCGCGCCGATGAAGACCAGCGACCAGTCCGGTCTCCGTTCGGCGATCCAGCGGACTAGATCCTCGTCCACCCGCCGGTTGAAGGTTCCGCTGAAGCCGATCCGCGGCGCGGGAAATCGCTCTATCTTCGGGAGGACAGTCTCTCTTGACCGCCCCGCCGTCTGATACCGGTCAAAATCGGCCCCGTTGGGGAGGAAGAAAGTACGGAGGTTATGCGGCCGGCGGGTCCGGAAAAGATACCGGGAAGTGGTGAGAACGAGATCGCTTCGCGCCAGGGTTTCCTGTTCCAGCTTCCGGGCGACCTTCCCCTTGATGCCGCCGCCTTCCTTGCTCATTTCGTCCACGCAATCATAGACCGTCGCCTTCTGGCCCAGACTGAAACTCGTCCCGGAGTAATAAGGAGAGAAGTTCCAGACCAGGGGCGACGAGAAGCTCAGTCGCCCGGCGGCCCGGCGGACCGCTGCCGCCAGGACCGCCTGGTTCAGCCTCTGCACCACGAGGGAAACCCTTCCGCCGGGGAGCGCCGGCGGCGGGAAGAACAGGTCGAGGTTTCGGCTTATCCGGGTCGTCGCGCCGAACTTCTTCCCCAGAGCGGCCCGGAAGAGCCCCCGGTTGTGGAATAACAGCAATGGGGAAAAGGGCGGATCGACGAAGAGAACCCGGTTCTCCCGGGCAAACCTGACCGCCAGCTGCTGGTGCCGCTGCCAGCTGAACGACCAGGCGATATTGGAGAGAACGATGATATCCCGGCCAGTTATCACGTCATCGGTCCGCGGTTAAGGACAGCAATTTTTTGATGTGTCTCTCCCAGGAAAACCGCTCCTGGCAGATTTCTCTTCCCCTTTGTCCCATCCGTTCTCTTGACCGGGGGGAAGAAAGGAGTTCTTCGATTCGCGTTCGGAGCTCCGGCGGCTCGCCGGAGACGGTATAGCCGTTGGCGCCTTCTGCAATGATCTCCTCCGCCGCCGTCATTATCCGGGGCGGAGAGGATTTCAGGGCGATAACCGGCAGGCCGGAGGCCATCGCTTCGATCAGGTTCTGGCCGAACGGCTCATAGAGCGATAGAGAAACAAAGATATCGGAAATGGAATAGTAGATTTCCGGCTCGGAAGTGGCGCCGACCCACCGGATCGAATCCGCGCAGCGCAGAAGCTTTGCCTCTCCCTCGCTCGCTTCCCTGTCCGGCCCATCGCCGACAATCAGCAAGAGCGCCCGATTTTGCTTCAAGAGTTCAGCCAGAACTCGGATCAGAAAAATCAGGTTCTTTTCCGGGGAGAGGCGGCCAAGATAAAGAATCCGGGGGATTCCCGGCGGCAGGTTCAGCAGTGCCGTCAATTCGGGTTGTTGCGGTCTTGGCCGGAAACGGGCCGGATTAACCCCCGGCGGATTAATAGATATTTTCCGGGGGTCAATACCGTAGAACCCGTTAACCTGTGAACGCATATTCCGGCTGAAGACGCTTATATGGTCGGCCGAGGTCAGAGCGAACCTTTCCAACCTGGCTACCTGTTTTCCGGCCAACCTGGCGAAAACCCGCTCCTTGAAACCTCTCCCGCGAGACGCCAGAGAAGTCTGGGCCGGCCAGATCGCTCCCGGGAGATAAAGCGAAGGGCAACGCTGGATAAGGGAAGAAAGGGCATACTGGTAATGGGGATACCGGCAGATCGCCCATCCATCCCGGCAGAGGCGGCTGGCCTTGAGCCAGGCGGTGAGCCGGTTGGCCAGGTAGAGATGCTTGGTGAACAATCTGCTCCGGGGAACGGAGAAATCCGGGTGCCGGATTACCCTTACCCCGGCAATTTCCTCTTCCTCTGCCAGTTCCGGGTTTTGGCGCCGGCAGATAACTGTGGGTCGATAACCCTTTTCGCAAAGTTTCCGGGATACTTCGCTCAAATAGTTTTCGATTCCACCCCGGGCCGGGAGGTAGGAGTGGGAGAGCAGCCAGACCTGGTTGTCGGGATTATCACTCACTCCGCTGAAATATGAATATGCCCGGGTGGTCGAAGAAGCGGAAGGAGAGTTCAGCCCCGTCGTCGTTGATGAAGGCGTTCTCGTCGACGTGGTAGCGCCAGGACAGTCCCCAGTCGAGCCCGGAGAAGCGCAGCCAACTACCAAAGGCCGTGATCAGGATCAGGGCCAGGATCCCCGCCAGTATCCAGCGATCCGTCGTTTTCATAGGTTCAGGGTTTTCCTTCCGCTGCTCGAGGTATACGTCCCGGAGCCGTTAGCCCGCCTTCGGCCGGAACCCGACCCGCGATCATTAATAATATACAAAGTCGCAGAAAGGATTATTATGTAACGAGGTTTGACAACTCGGCAACAGAATTCCCCGGTCCGGCATCCATTTCCCCGGGAGGCTAATTATGGCGCCCTTGAAGAATACTCCGACTGATGCGAGCAACGTCCACTGCGGGCTCTTCGGGTGGCCGGTGGGGCATTCGATCTCGCCGGATATTCATAACGCGGCCTTCGCCGCCGCCGGGCTGGAGTGGGAATACCGG
>PWXJ01000298.1 GCA_003561965.1 PVC group bacterium | reverse complement strand
GGCTTGCGCCCGTGGCTAATTTTGTATCGCCCCCTGCGGGGGCTCGGAAATATTTTTTCGCAACTTTAATCCCACGGGCTTACGCCCGTGGCTACTTTTGTGCCGCCCCCTGCGGGGGCTCAAAGACTATTTTTCGATGCGCCTGCCCCACGGGCTTGCGCCCGTGGCTAATTGTGTGTCGCCCCCTGCGGGGGCTCGATCGTACTCGTACTCTTACTCTTACTCTTACTCGAACTCGTACTCGTTCACGTCCCCGGCTACCCGACAATCTCGGAGCCGACGCCCTTGTCGGTGAAGATCTCCAGCAGAAGGGAGTGCTTGAGCCGGCCGTCGACGATGTGGATCTTTCTCACCCCCTGCTCCAGGGCCAGGAGACCGGCCGTCACCTTGGGGATCATCCCCCCGGCGATCGTCTCTTCCTCAATCATACGGTTGATCTCCTCCCGCTTCAGCGAGGAGAGGATCTGTCTCTGGCCCGAGCCGTCATCCCGGGTCATAATCCCCTCGACGTCGGTGAGAAAGACCAGTTTCTCGGCCTTCAGGGCCCCGGCGATCGCCCCGGCGGCCAGGTCGCCGTTGATGTTGTAAAGCCGGCCCCGGGTGTCGCTCCCCAGGGGGGCGATCACCGGGACCCGGTCGGCCCGGGTGACCCGCCGGATCGCCGCGGTATCAACCTTCTCCACCTCCCCGACGAATCCGAGTTCGGCCGGTCCGTGCCGGCGGGCGGTGATCACCCGGTCCCGGTGGGTGCTGAAACTCTCCGCCCGGCCGCCGAGGGCGGCGATTTGGTCGGCGAGGTCCCGGTTGATACCCGCCAGAACCCCGGAGACGATCCCGATCACCTTTTTGTCGGTCACCCGCTGGCCGTGGAGGAACCGGGGGGTGATCCCGGCCTCCTTCATCCGGAGGCTGATGGCGTTGCCGCCGCCGTGAATCACCACCGGCTTCATCTTCACCGCCTCCATAAAGACCACGTCCCTCAAGACCCCCTCGACGCAGGCGGGGGAGGTCATCGCCGACCCCCCGAGCTTGACGACAATGGTCTTGCCCTGGAACGACTGGATATAGGGCAGGGCCTCGATCAGGACCGCCGCTTTTTCGATGAACTTTTTCATAATCCGCCGGCTCCGGTCTTCGGGTTCAGCCCCGGTTGATCTCCACGTACTCCGGCGAGATGTCGCAGGTGTAATAGACGTCCCTCCCCTCCCCCAGGCCGAGATCGACCCGGAGGTCGATCCGTTTTCCCCGGAGTTCTTCCCCGGCCCGTTCCGGGGCGGGGTCGAGGATCAGGCCGGCCCGGACCACCTCGAGGTCCCCGAGAGAGACCGAGATCCGGTCTTCGGCGATCTCCGCCCCGGAATAGCCCAGGGCGGCCAGCAGCCGGCCCCAGTTCGGGGTTCCCCCGTAAAGGGCGCACTTGAAGAGCAGCGAGTTGGCGACGGCCGCCGCCGCCCGCCGGGCGTCCCCGGCGGTCTTCGCCCCCCCGACCTCGATCGAGACGAATTTACCGGCCCCCTCCCCGTCGGCGACGATCATCCAGGCCAGTTCCCGACTGATCCGGGAGAGGTTCTCCCGGAAGGCGGCTTCACCTTCCGATCCCGGTTCCGCCCGGACCCCGGAAGCCCCGTTGGCCAGGAGGATCACCGTGTCGTTGGTGCTGGTATCGCCGTCCACCGTGATCCGGTTGAAGGACCGTTCGAGGGCGGCGGAGAGAGCGCTTCGGAGCAGCCCCGGTTCCGCCCCCAGGTCGGTCAGGAGGAAGCAGAACATCGTGGCGTGGGGCTCCCCGGCCACCCGCATCCGCGGGTAGATCATCCCCGCCCCCTTGGCGATCCCCCAGATCCGGGCCGTCCGGCCCCCGACCGCGAACTCCCGGGCGGTCTCCTTGGGCCGGGTGTCGGTGGTCATAATCGCCTCGGCCGCGGCGGAGTTTCCGCCGGACCGGATCAGGCCGGCCAGGTCCTCGATCCCCGCCTCGATCCGGTCGATCGGGAGATAGGTTCCGATCCGGCCGGTGGAAGCCACCGCCACCAGCCCGGGGTCGATACCCAGGAGGCGGGCGGTCGCTTCGGCCATCCGGCGGGCGTCACCCTCGCCCCGTTCCCCGGTGGCGGCGTTGGCGCAGCCGCTGTTGGCGATCACCGCCCGGCAGCGGCCGGTCCCGGCCACCTGCCGGCTCAGCCGGACCGGGGCCGCCGCCACCCGGTTGGAGGTGAAGGCGGCGGCGACCGCCGCTTCGGTTTCGGAATAGAGCAGGGCGAGATCGGGGTGGCCGCTCTTCTTCACCCCGCAGGCCGTCCCGGCGGCGACAAAACCTTCCGGCAATTCCGGGGACACAATACTTAATTCCTTCTTCATCTTTGACCGGTCTGCCCGCTTAGCCTGAATTAAGTATTGTCTTCCCGGAATTACAGGCCGGAGGTTTCGGGGAATCCCTGCATTATGTTCATATTCTGGACCGCCTGGCCGGCGGCGCCCTTGAGAAGGTTGTCGATGGCGCTGACCACGATCAAATTCCTGGTCCGGGGGTTGACCTTGAAGCCGAGCAGGCAGTTGTTGGTCCCGACGGCGTCTTTCAGCTCCGGCAGCCGGCCCGGCGGGTAGACCCGGACAAACGGTTCCCCGGCGTATGCCTCCCGGTAGAGTTCGAAGACCTCGTCTTCGCCGGCCGGTTTCTCCAGCCGGAGATAGACGGTGCTCAGGATCCCCCGGTTGACCGGGAGGAGGTGGGGGGCGAACTCCAGCCGGACCTTCCGCCCCGAGGCCCGGGAGAGGACGGATTCCATCTCCGGGGTGTGCTTATGGACGGCCAGGCCGTAGGCCTTGAAGTTCTCGTTGACCTCCGGGAAGAGAAAGGCCAGGCTGGCCTTCCGTCCCGCCCCGGTCACCCCGGTCTTGGCGTCAACGATGACCTCTCCCGGATCGGCCAGACCGGCCTTCAGGGCCGGGTAAGCGGCCAGGACGGCCGCGGTCGGGTAACACCCCGGGTTGGCCAGGAGCCGGGCCGGGGCGATCTCCTCCCGGAACAGCTCGGGGAGGCCGTAAACCGCCTCTTCCACCCCGGCCGGGTCCCGGTGCTCCGCCCCGTAGACCTTCTCGAAGTCGGCGGCGGCGGGAAAGCGGTAATCGGCGCTGAGATCGATCACCTTCTTCCCCGCCTGGAGGAAGCGGGGAGCGAAGAGCATCGAGACGGTATGGGGGAGGGCGAGGAAGACCAGGTCGGCCTTCCGGCAGACGTCATCGACGTCGAGGTTGGAACACTCCAATTCCAGCCGGCCGGAGAGCTCGGGAAAGATCCGGTGGATCCCGACCGTTTCGTCGACCTTGGCGGTCAGCGAGGTCAGCTCCACCCCCGGGTGGTCCAGGAGCGACTTGACGATCTCGAGGCCGGTATACCCGGTGGCCCCGACCACGGCGGTCTTCAGCGGACTGGAATTCATTGATTTATTCCTCGACTGATTATAACAGAATGGAAAAAAACCGGAGATGAAAAAAGCAGGCCGGAAGCCTGCTTTCTTCGTCCCGGAGAGGCAGCCGCCCCCGAGGGGTGGATTACCTTTTCGAGAACTGGAACTTCTTGCGGGCCCCCGGCTGGCCGTATTTCTTCCTTTCCTTTTTCCGGGGATCCCGGGTCAACAGTCCGGCGGCTTTCAGGGGCGCCCGGAGGGAGGCGTTGGCCTCGACCAGTGCCCGGGCGATACCGTGGGTAAGGGCCCCGGCCTGGCCGGCTTTACCTCCCCCGGAGACCCGGGCGATCACGTCGTACTGCCCCATATTGTCGGTGACCTGGAGCGGGGACTTGACCTGTTTGACCAGGGTTTCCCGGTTGAAGTAGTCCTCCAGCCCGTGAGAGCTGTTGATACTGAACTTGCCCATCCCGGGCCGGATCCAGACCTTGGCCACGGAGGTCTTTCTCCGCCCGGTGGCGTAATAACGAACGTTGTCGCTCATAACATACCTTTTACGATAGTTTCAAAAGTTCGGGTTGCTGGGCCTCGTGGGGGTGTTTCGGCCCGGCGTAAACCTTGAGTTTCTTGATGATCGCCCGGCCCAGGCGGTTGTGGGGGATCATCCCCCTGACGGCGTGCTCGACGATCCGCTCCGGATGGGTCTGGAGCATCCTCCGGTAGGGGATCTTCTTCAGGCCGCCGGGATAACCGCTGTAGCGCTGGTACTCCTTCTGCTGGGCCTTCTTCCCGGTGACCACGACTTTCTCGGCGTTGATCACGACCACGAAGTCCCCGGTATCCATATGCGGGGTATAGATCGGCTTGTCCTTCCCCCGGAGGATATCGGCGATCCGGGTCGCCATCCGGCCCAGGGTCTGGCCCTCGGCGTCGATCAGGTACCATTTTTTCTCGATATCCGTCGGTCTGGCGGAAAATGTCTTCATAACTCGATTAAACCCGCTGCGTTCAGATTGGCGATCCCGGTTCCGGCGGGGACAAAAAAAAACACCCCCCCGGCCGCGCCGGGCGGAGACCCGGCGCCGGAATATTCAGAAGGTGAGCAAGCTACCACCGGCGGGCCGGCTCCGTCAATAAGAAAATGCCCGCGAGAGAATACCCCCGGAATATTTGCTGTTGCCGGAAGACCGGGGCCGGCTATACTCGCCGATGACCATAAGTAAACAACGGCAAACGGAGAAATGATATCAATGCGCACGGTGGGAACGACAGTCCGGGGGATCCGGGCCGGCCTGGTGCGAGCCGGTGACGACCCGGTCGAGTTTGTGGTCGGGGCCCTGCGGGAGTCCCGGGAGAACGAAGACTGGCGTCCGCGGGACCGGGACGTGATCGGGGTGACCGAGTCGCTGATCGCCCGGGCCCAGGATAATTACGTCAGCGTGGACCGGGTGGCCGGGGAGGCCCGCGAGGCTTTCGGGGAAAGTTGCGCGGTGGTCTTTCCCATCCTGAGCCGGAACCGGTTCTCTCTGATCCTCAAGGGCCTGGCCCGGGGGCTGGAGGAGATCTTTATCCTCCTCAGCTACCCCGCCGACGAGGTCGGCAACCCGCTGATGGACGATGACCGGCCAGCCGCCGCCGGGCTCAACCCGGCCGCCGATCTGCTGACCGAGGAGGAGTACCGCCGCCGCTTCGGCCCCCGCTTCCTCCACCCGTTTACCGGACTGGACTACCCGGAGTTCTACCGGGAGATCGTCGAGTCCCAGGGCGCCCGCTGTACGATCGCCCTGACCAACCGGCCCGAACACGCCCTGAGATACTGCCCCCGGGTCCTGGCCGCCGATATTCACACCCGGGCCCGGACGGTTAAGACCCTCCGGGAGGCCGGGGCGGAGAAGGCGCTCTCCCTGGCCGACCTCTGCCGGCGGCCGGGGAACGGCTCCGGCTTCAACCCCGACTACGGCCTGCTCGGCTCCAACAAGTCGGGGGAGGAACGGCTCAAGCTCTTCCCCCGGACCCGCGACCGGCGGGGAAAGCGCTACGTGCTGGAGATCCAGGACCGGCTGAAAGAGCTGACCGGGAAGACGGTCGAGGTCCTGATTTACGGCGACGGCGCCTTCAAGGACCCGGTGGCCGGAATCTGGGAACTGGCCGACCCGGTGGTGGCGGTCGATTACACCCCGGGGCTGGAGGGGACGCCGAAGGAAGTGAAGATCAAGTACCTGGCCGACGAAAAAATGGCCGGGGTGCCGGCGGGGGAGGCGGAAGCAATGCTCGTAAACGAACTCCGGCGGCGGGACCGGGAGGTCTCGGCGATGGCCGCCCAGGGGACCACCCCCCGGCGGTACACCGACCTGCTGGGGAGCCTCTGCGACCTGACCAGCGGGAGCGGGGACCGGGGGACGCCGATCGTCCTGGTCCAGGGCTACTTTGACAACTACGCCGACGGCGAGCCTATCTCCTGATCGCTCCTCTCTCCTCGCTCTCACTGCCTACTGCCCACTGCCCACCATAACCTACCTCCTCCAGGCAGAGACCGCGGGCGGGCGCGGTGGGACCGGCCCGGGTCCGGTCCCGGGAGCGGAGGATAGCGGACACCTCCCGGGCGGAGAGTTTCCCCTTTCCCGCCTCGACCAGCGTCCCGGTGATATTCCGGACCATCCGGTAGAGGAACCCGTCGGCCCGGAACTCCAGGGTCAACTCCTCCCCTTCCTCGCCGATCTCCAGGCGGCTCAACTCCCGGACCGTGTCCTTAATCGGGCTGCCGCTGGCGGCAAAGGCGGCAAAGTCGCGGCGGCCGGTGAGCAGCCCCGCGGCCTCCCGCATCCTCGCCGGGTCCAGGGGCGGGGCGACCTGCCAGGCCCGGTGGCGCTCCAGGGGAGAGCGGGTATCCCGGACGAGGATCCGGTAGCGGTAAATCTTCCAGCGGGCCGAGTACCGGGCGTGGAAGTCCGGCCCCGCCTCCTCCGCCGCCAGGATGGCGATCTCGGGGGGGAGATGGGTGTTGGCCCCTCTGCGGATATTCTCCGGAGGGAGGGCGGAGGCGGTCTCGAAGTGGGCGACCTGACCCCGGGCGTGGACCCCGGCGTCGGTCCTCCCGGCGCCGTGGAGGCGGACCCTTTCCCGGAGCACCTCTCCCAGGGCCCGCTCCACCCGGACCTGGACGGTGTCGGCGTTATCCTGGGCCTGCCAGCCGGAGTAACCGGTGCCGTCGTACTCCAGGATCAGCTTGAGCTTGCGCATACCGGGCGGCCCCCCGGGCCTGAGTCGGACAGGTCGGACCGCCGTGGCCCTATTCCCCATTCCCCATTCCCTATTCCCCTCCTCAGATCAGTCCGTCGGCGATCATCCTCTCGGCGATCTGGACCACGTTGAGAGCGGCGCCCTTGCGGATGTTGTCGGCGACGATCCAGAGGTGGAGTCCGTTCTCGACGTAGGGGTCGCGGCGGATCCGGCCGACATAGACCGGGTCCTTCCCGGAGGCGTCGAGCGGCATCGGGTAGCGCTTCGCTTCCGGCTCGTCGACCAGGACCACCCCGGGGGATTCGGAGAGGATCTCCCGGGCCCGCTCGACCGTGATCGGTTTCTCGGTCTCGATATAGACCGACTCGGCGTGGCCGTTGAAGACCGGGACCCGGACCGCGGTGCAGGCGATCTTCATCCCGTCGTCGTGGAGCATCTTCTTCGTCTCCCGGTCCATCTTCC
>PWXJ01000017.1 GCA_003561965.1 PVC group bacterium | reverse complement strand
TGATGGGGAACGAGGCGATCGCCCGCGGAGCGGTCGAGTCCGGGATCAAGGTCGGGGTCGGCTACCCCGGCACCCCCTCGAGCGAGGTCGGAGAGGTCCTGGGCGAGCTGGCCCCGGAGCTGGGCTTCTACTTCGAGTGGGCCCTGAACGAGAAGGTGGCGATCGACGTCGCCTCCGGGGCGGCCCTGACCGGGGCCCGGACCCTGGTGATGATGAAGAACGCCGGACTGAACGTGGCGATGGACACCTTCGCCACCCTTCCCTACACCGGGACCCGGGGCGGGCTGGTGATCGTGGTCGCCGACGACCCCGGCGCCCACTACTCCTCGACCGAGCAGGACACCCGGGTGATGTCCCAGTACGCCGAGATGCCCTGCCTGGAGCCGAAGGACCAGCAGCAGGCCAAGGATATGGCCGCCGCCGCCTTTGAACTCTCCGAGAAGCTGGAGATGCCGGTCTTCCTCAGATCGGTCACCCGGCTCTCCCACGCCTCGGGCGACGTGGTCTTCGGCGATATCGGCAAGGCCCCGCTGGAAGTCGGCTGGAACAAGCACTGGAAGGCCCCCTTCCGCTGGGCGGTTTACGGTCCCCCCGGCGGCGCTTCCGGCCGCCACGGCTGGCTGAAGGAACAGTACCCGGCCTTTCTGGCCGAGTCGGAGAACTCACCCTTCAACAAGCTGGAGATCGTCGACGGCAGCCGGGTCGCCATCGTCTCCTCCGGGGTCGGGACCTCCTACGTCAACGACGCCCTGACCGCCCTGAAGAAGAAGGGCGCCTGCTCCACGCTGGAGATCGGGTTCGTCTACCCGGCGCCGCGGGAGAAGATGAAGAAGCTCCTCGAGGCGGCCGACTCGATCCTGGTGGTCGAGGAAGGCAACCCGATGCTGGAGAACGTCCTCAAGGAGCTGGCCTCCGACCTCGGCCTGAAGAAGACCATCGTCGGCCGGGGTTCCAAGGCGGTGCTGCCGACCTTCAACGAGCTCAACCCCGACCTGGTGATGGCGTCGGCGGCCGACCTGCTCCAGGCGGAGGTCCCGGCGGTGGAGCTGGATGCCGCTTCCCTGGAGCGGGCCGAGGAACTGATCGTTCCCCGTTCCTCCGCGCTCTGCGCCGGCTGTCCCCACCTGGGCAGTTTCGCCGGCCTGGCCCAGGTGATGAAGAAAATGAAAGAGGACCTGGTGATCGTCAACGGCGACATCGGCTGCTACGAGCAGGGGGGGTACGGGCTGGCGGCCCAGGTGATCACCCCGAGCGGTGAGGCCACGAAAAAGTACCCGGTCAGCTCCCCCTACGAGATCCTCGACACCACCTACGTGATGGGCTCGGGGATCGGCCAGGCGATCGGGCAGCGCCGGGCCCTGGCCGGCGACGAGAAGAAGAAGGTCACTGCGGTGGCCGGGGACTCGACGTTCTTTCACGGGTGCCTGCCGGCGATCGCCGACGCCTCGCTCTACAACACCGATATCACCTTCCTGGTCCTCGACAACTCCTGGACCTGTATGACCGGCCACCAGCCCAGCCCCCGCTCCAGCGTGGACGGGATGGGGGCGAAGATCGGCACCCTGGACATCGCCGCCGTCTGCGAGGCGATGTCGGTCAAGTGCCTGAAGACCGCCAACGCCTACAACCTCGAGGAGACCGCCGCCGCCGTCCGGGAGGCGATCGACTTCCCCGGTTTCGCGGTGGTGATCCTGACCGGGGAGTGTATGCTCCAGGTGATCCGGCGGGACGGGGCGCGGCAGCCGAAGACCCGCGTGGTCGCCGAGACCTGCATCGGCTGCAAGGCCTGCGTCCGGATCGGCTGCCCGGCCACCCTCTTCGATCCGAAAGCCAAGAAAGCCGGGATCGACCCGCTTCTCTGTGTCGACTGCGGCCTCTGCGCCCAGGTCTGCCCGGTGGACGCGATCGTCACGGAATAATCCGGAAAATAATTCAATCAGGAGAAGATATAATGGAACTTAACGTAATGATCTGCGGAGTAGGCGGCCAGGGTAGCGTGCGGGCTTCCCACATCCTGGCCGAGGCGGCGATCAACGCCGGTGAACGGGCCCGGGTCGGAGAGACCTTCGGGGCGGCGATGCGGGGGGGGAAGGTGAGTTCCCACGTCCGGATCGGCGACGTTTACGGCCCCCTGATCCGGGAGCGGGGCGCCGACATCATCATCGCCCAGGAACCCCTGGAGGGGTTGCGGATCGGGCAGAAGTACGCCTCCCCCGAGGGGGCGGTGGTCCTCAACCCGGCCCCGGTCTACCCGGTCGACGTCTCGACCGGCAACGCCGAATATCCCCCGGTCGAGGAGATCGAGAAGATCCTCCGGGGCCTGGCCGGGAAGGTCGCCGTGGTCGAGGGGACGAAGATCGCCGGCGAGGTCGGCAACCCCCGGTCGATGAACATCGTGATGCTGGGGGCGGCCTACGGGACGGGTCTGATCACCTTCGACCGGCAGATCCTCCTCGACGTGATCGCCGCCGCCTTCAAGCCGAAGTTCAAGGAGGCCAACGAGCGGGCCTTCCTGGCCGGGGAGGAGGCCTGCCGGAAAGCTATCCGATGAAGGCGAAAGAGATCATCGCCCGGGCCCGGGAAGATAACCGTTCGCTTTTAGAGCCGGAAGCCTACGCCGTCCTCGCCGAGTACGGCATACCGGTCCTCGACCACCGCCTGGCCGCCTCCCCGGAGGAGGCCTCGAAGCTGGCGGCCGAGGTCGGTTTCCCGGCGGCGATGAAGGTGGTCTCCCCCGACGTGATCCACAAGTCGGATTCCGGGGGGGTGAAGCTGGGGATCGACTCCCCCGCCGCCGCCGCCGCGGCCTTCGCGGCGATCAATCAGTCCGTCTCCCGGGCGGTCCCGAACGCCCGGATCGAAGGGGTCCTGATCGTTCCGATGGCGACCGGGGGCGTCGAGGTGATCGCCGGGATGGTCCGCGACCCCCAGTTCGGCCCGGCGGTGATGTTCGGGCTGGGCGGGATCTTTGTCGAGATCTTAAAGGACGTCGCCTTCGAGATCGCCCCGGTCTCGGCCGAGGAGGCCGGGCGTCTGGTGAAGTCGATCAAGGGCTGGCCGCTCCTGGCCGGCGCCCGGGGCTCGAAACCCTGCGACCTCGACTCGCTCTGTTCGGTCATCACCGGCCTCTCCCGGCTGGCCCTGGAGCTGCCGGAGGTTGAGGAGATCGACCTCAACCCGGTTCTGGCCGGTCCGGATAAGGCCCTGGCCCTCGACGCCCGGATCCTGCTCTGAGGCGGCGGGCTTGGTTGTCGGCAGTTATTAATTGTCGGACGTGTCCGACACGTCCGATTCCAAAACCAGGAGATAAGTTATGTCATTCAACTACACCGGAATAAAGATCGTCACCGACCCCCCGGGCCCGAAGGCCCGGGAATGGATCGGGCGGGACAACACCGCCCTCACCACCAGCCTCAGCCGGACCTCCGACCTGGTGGCCCTGAGGGCTCACGGCCCCTATGTCGAGGACGTCGACGGCAACGTCTTCCTCGACTTCGGCTCCGGGATCGCCGTCTCGGTGATGGGCCACACCGAGGACTCGGTGGTCAAGGCGGTCCGGGACCAGGCGGGCGAGCTGATCCACGCCAACTCCTGCGACTACCTGACCCTGCCCCAGGTCGAGTACGCCGAGCGCTTCGTCAAGCTCTGCCCGGGAGATTTTCCCAAGCGGGCCTTCTTCTCCAACAGCGGGGCCGAGTGCATCGAGTGCGGGATCAAGGTCGCCAAGTACAACACCCGGAGGGCCGGATCGATCGCCTTCCTCGGGGCCTTCCACGGCCGGTTTATGGGTTCGCTGGCCCTGACCACCAACTCCCCGGTCTCCCGGCGGCGCTACATCGCCTCGATGATGCCCGGGGTAGCCTTCGCCCCCTACGCCTACTGTTACCGCTGCCCATTCAAACAGCAGTACCCCGGCTGTAACCTGGAATGCCTCCAGTACCTCAAGGATAATGTCCTCGAGCGGGTGATCCCGAAAGAGGACTGCGCCTTCATCGTCGTCGAGCCGATCCAGGGCGCGGGCGGTTTCATCATTCCCCCGAAGGAGTTCCTCCAGGGGGTCCAGGAGGTCTGCCGGGAGAACGACATCCTCCTGATGGTCGACGAGGTCCAGACCGCCTTCGGGAAGACCGGTTATTTCCTGGCCAGCGAGTACTTCGGCCTCGAGCCGGACATCCTCTGCGTCTCCAAGGCGATCGCCGCCGGCCTGCCGATGGGGATCACCGTCACCAGGTCGGAACTGATGGAGTGGGACCTCAACACCCACGAGAATACCCTGGGCGGCAACCCGGTGGTGCTGGCCGGGGCCCTGGCCGTGCTCGATCTCTACGAGAACCAGGGCTTCACGGACAAGGCCCGTCAGGTCGGAGAGTGGCTCCAGGCCGGGATGCTCCAGCTTCAGGAGAAGCACGAACTGATCGGGGACTTGCGGATGCTGGGGACGATGATCGGGATCGAGCTGGTCGAGGACCGGCAGACCAAGGAGCCGGCGGCGGCCAAGCGCGACCGCCTGATCGAGTTGGCCTTCAAGAAGGGGTTGCTCACCCTCGGCGCCGGGAAGAGTTCGATCCGCCTGGCCCCGGTCCACACGATGACCGAGGACGAGGTCAAGGCCGGGATCGCCATCCTCGACCAGGTCCTGACCGAGGCCGCTAAATAATTATTTGGTGGTTTCGCGGACTATGCTCCCGGGCCTTCCCATCGTCCGGTAGTACATCCGGGAGAGGTACTCCCCGAGGATCCCCAGGACCAGCAACTGGGCGCCCGAGAAGATGGCGATGATCGAGGCCAGGAAGGGGAAGCCGGGTATGCTGTAGCCGAGGATCAGGTACCTCCCGACGGCGTAGGCCAGGACCCCGGCCCCGAAGATGGTGAAAAAGAAGCCGAGCAGGCTGGCGAATTTCAGGGGGCGGATACTGAAGCCGAAGAGGGCGTTGAGGGACTGGAGGAGGAGCCGTCGGAAGTTGTAGTTCGATTTGCTCTCCTCTCTCGCCTCGTGGCGGACGGTGACCGCCCCGAAGCGGTCGGTGGCCCAGGCCAGGGGGGCGTCGATGATGATGAAAGCCCCTCGGTATCCGGGAAAAGCCGCGCGGACCTCGGAACGCAACGCCCGGAAAGAACTGACATTACGGGCGATCTCGGCTCCCAGCGCCCCCCGGAGAATCAGCCGGATGATCGCCGAACCCGTCCGCCTCCCGATAGTGTGCCGTTTGCGTTCCGGTACCCCGTAAACGACGTCGTAACCCTCCTCCAGTTTTCCCAGCAGCTTCGGTATCTCCTCCGGCGGGTTCTGGAGGTCGTCATCGAGGGTGACGATCACCTCTCCCCGGGTGGCCATTAACCCTTCCCGGAGGGCGTTGTGCTGGCCGTAATTCCGCATCAAATTGATGCCCCGGATCCGCGAATCCGCTTCGGCCAGCCGGCGGATCAGGTCCCAGCTTCCGTCCCGGCTGCCGTCATCGACCAGGATCACCTCAAAATCTCCGCCGGAATTTTCCAGGACCGGCCCCAGCCGGGCGACCAGTTCCGGGAGAGTCTTTTCGGCGTTGTAAACCGGAACTACCGTTGAGATACGCATCTTGATCTATCCTTGACTGGTTGAAAACTTCAACTGCCGGGAACCGTCGCGCTCGCCCTCAGGCGGAAAAATCCTTTACCGCGTTTACGACCCGTTGCAGTTCCTCGATCTTCATATCATTGTAGAAAGGCAGCCGCAGCAGGCGTCCGCTGATCTCCTCGGCGACCGGGCAATCGGCCTCCTCCCCCCCGAACCGCCTCCCCATCGGTGAGAGGTGGAGCGGGAGATAATGGAATACGCTGTGGATCCGCCGATCGCGAAGGTGGAGGATCAATTTTTCCCGGATCCGGGAAGAGGGGAGCAGAAGGTAGAAGAGGTGATGGGACGGTTCCCGGTCGGGGGGCGGCCTGGGGGGGAGCCGGATATCCCGGTCTTCGGCCCAGGGCCCGAGGTTCCGGTAATAATATTCCCAGATCCGCCGCCGGCCCGCCCGGATCTTTTCCCGCTCTTCCAGCTGGGCGAGCAGGAAGGCGGCCAGGAGGTCGGAGGGGATATAGCTGGAACCGAGATCGAGCCAGGTGTACCTGTCGACCTCGCCCCGGAACATCCGGCTCCGGTCGGTTCCCTTCTCCCGGATGATCTCCGCCCTCTCGACCAGTTCGGGGTTGTTGACCAGGAGGGCCCCGCCTTCGCCGCAGCTGAAATTCTTGGTTTCGTGGAAGCTGAGGGCGGCCAGTTCACCGATGCTCCCCAGCGGCCGTCCCCGGTAGCTTCCGAAAAGCCCGTGGGCGTTGTCCTCGACCACGGTCAGGCCCCGCCTCCGGGCGATCTCCATTATCTTCTCCATCTCGCAGGCCACCCCGCCGTAATGGACCGGGACCACCGCCCGGGTCCGGCCGGTGATCAGGTTCTCCAGCCGGTCTTCATCCAGGTTGAGGGTGTCGGGCCGGATATCGATAAATACCGGCCTCGCCCCCCGCATAACAAAGGCCAGGGCGGTGGTGACGAAAGTGAAGGAAGGGACGATGACTTCGTCTCCGGGGGAGAGATCGAGGAGGATGGCGGAGATCTCCAGGGCGTGAGTGCAGGAAGTGGTGAGCAGGGCCCGGCCGACCGACAGTTCCTTCTCGAGCAGTGCCTGGCATTGTCCGGTGAAGATCCCGTTGCCGGAGATATGCCCCGCCTCCAGGGCCCGGGAGATGTATTCCAGTTCCTTCCCCGCCAGGCCGGGTTTATTGAAAGGGATAAAATTTTCCGGGATTTCTTTTCTCATTAATATCTTTCCGGATAATCCCCCGCCGCTTTTGACGGATTCTACAACCATAGATGAAAGGTGTGATAGGAAAAAAAAGGTTCGTAGCCGAGCCGGATGACGATCTTCTGCATCACAGTGTTGGTCAGGGCCACCGGAGCCAGGAACCGAACAGCGCCCCGTTTCCGGGCCCAGTTCATAGCCCCGATCGCCATATCCCGCTGGATCAGGCTCCTCCTCCCCGCCCGGGGGGAGACTCCTTCCAGGGTCCCTTCGCCTTCGCCCGGCCGGCTGATCCGGACCAGGACGAAACCGGCGACCTCTTCGTTTTTCTCCGCCAGGATTACCCC
>PWXJ01000098.1 GCA_003561965.1 PVC group bacterium | reverse complement strand
GCTCGAGGTCGGTCAGCCAGCCCTCCCCGATCCGGCCGGTGATCAGCCCGGAGAGGCGGGGGTTGGCCAGCCGGAGAAAGCGGCGGGGGCTGACCCCGTTGGTCTTGTTGTTGAACTTACCCGGATCGAGTTCGGCGAAGTCGGCCAGGGTCCGCTCCCTGAGGAGCCGGGACTGGAGTTCGGCCACCCCGTTGACCGAGAAACAGCCGGCGCAGGCCAGGTGGGCCATCCGGACCTCCGGCCGCGGCCCCCGTCCGATCAGGGCCATCCGGATCTCCCGTTCGGCGTCGCCGGGAAACCGCTCGGCCACCCGGGCCCGGAACCGGCGGTCGATCTCCTCGACGATCTCCAGGTGGCGGGGGAGCAGGCGGCCGAAGAGGTCGGTCGGCCACTTTTCCAGGGCTTCCGGCAGCAGGGTGTGGCAGGTGTAGGCGAAGACCCGTTCGGTGATCTCCCAGGCTCCATCCCAGCTCAACCCCTCCTCGTCGACCAGGATCCGGATCAGTTCCGGGATCGCCAGCACCGGGTGGGTGTCGTTGAGCTGGATCACCACCTTGACCGGGAAGTCGGACCAGTCGCGGTTGCGGAACCGGAACCGGCGGATGATGTCGCGCAGGGAACAGGCGACGAAGAAGTACTGCTGCCGGAGTCGGAGTTCCTTCCCCTGGGGGGTGTTGTCGTTGGGGTAGAGGACCTTGGTGATGTTCTCGCTCGTCACCTTCAGGTGGACGGCCTTGACGTAATCGCCCTCGTCGAAGAGCTGGAAGTCGAAATCCTTGGTCGCCCGGGCCCGCCAGAGGCGGAGCATATTCACCGTCCGGGTCCGGTAGCCGGGGACCATCAGGTGGTAGGGCTCGCCCAGGACCTTCTCGGCCGGGAGCCAGCGCTTCCCGGTCCGTCCCTCCGGGTCGGTCACCCACTCGGTCCGGCCCCCGAACCCGACCTCGACCAGGTCCTCGGGGTGGCCGTACTCCCAGGGCCAACCGGCGGCGAGCCAGTTGTCGGGGGATTCGACCTGGAAGCCGTCCTGGAAGGACTGGCGGAAGATCCCGTATTCGTAACGGATCCCATAGCCGACTGCCGGGATGTCGAGGGTGGCCAGCGAGTCGAGGTAGCAGGCGGCCAGCCTCCCCAGCCCCCCGTTGCCCAGCCCCGGTTCCCGGTCCTCGCCCAGGAAGGCCTCGAAATCGAACCCGACCTCGTCGAGCGCCCGCCGGGCGAGTTCTTCCGTCCCGCTGTAGAGGAGGTTCTGCCGCAGCTGTGGTCCCAGCAGGTACTCGGCCGAGAGGTAATAGACGAAGCGGGGGTTTTGCCGGTAGTGGGCGTTGGTGGTCTCCCGCCAGCGTCGCATCAGGTAATCGCGGACGGTGTAGGCCAGGCTCATATAACCGTCGTGGACGCCGGCCGACTGCAGCCCTTTTCCGTGAGAGAAGTAGAGGTGATCGAGCAGGGCCTGCCGGAAGGCCTTCGGGTCGTCCCGTAAAGAGTCGGGTGTTTCAGTGTCTTGACCTTGTTCATTCATAAGCGTCATTCCCGTCCTTTAAGCTCTTTCCGTCCTTTCCCTGCCGCCCAGCCTCACCGGGACCCCCCGGTCCCTGAGGTATTCCTTCATCTGCCGGATGGTGTAGGTGCCGTAGTGGGCGATCGAGGCCACCAAGACGGCGTCGGCGCGTCCTTCGGCGATCGCCTGGTAGAGGTGCTCCAGGCTCCCCGCCCCGCCGGAGGCGATCACCGGTATTCCGGTCGCGTCGGCCAGCGCCCGGGTCATCGGGATATCGTAGCCGTCCCGGGTGCCGTCGGCGTCCATACTGGTCGGCAGCAGGGTCCCGGCGCCCCGGGAGGCCGCCTCCTTCGCCCAGCCGACCGCGTCGAGTCCGGTCGGCTTGGAGCCCCCGGCTACCACCACCTCGAACCCGGAGGGGAGGGCGGGGTTGGAACGGGTGTCGACGGCGATCACGATCTTCTCCGACCCGAACTCCGCCGCCGCCCGGTCGATCAGTTCCGGATTCCGGACCGGGGCGGAGTTGAGCGAGACCCGGGCCGCTCCCAGTTCGAGCAGCCGCCGGATATCATCCAGCGAGCCGATCCCTCCGCCGACGGTCAGGGGTATGGCAATCGCCGCCACCGTCTTCTCCACCGCCCGGATAAAGGTCTTCCTCCCCTCCCGGGTGGCGGTGATGTCGAGGAAGACCAGTTCGTCCGCCCCGGCTTCGCTGTAGGCCGCCCCGGCCTCGGCCGGGTCGCCCAGTTCTTTCAGGTCAACGAAGTTGACCCCCTTGACCAGCCGTCCGTCCCTGGTATCCAGACAGGGGATAATTCTCCGGTAATCCATCACTGTTGCTGACTCCTGATCACTGATTACTGATTACTGATTACTGTTTCTCATCCCCCCGGCTGGAGCAACTCGAACCCCGTCTCCTCGTCCAGCTTCCGCCGGGCTTCGGTCCCGGTCAGCTCGACCAGGATCACCTCGGCCACCTGCCAGACCCGGACCCCGGTCCGCCCGCAGCCGGTCACGGTCTCATCGTCCCGCCCGCAGGCGAGGTGGATATGGAGCAGCGGCCGGCCGTCCGAACCGGGGAAGAGGGTCCCGACCCCGGCGATCTCGTGGACCGCCTCGAGGACCCGGGTCAGGGGCGGGACCGGCCGGGCGTCGGGGTCCCGGGGACCCGTCACCAGGGTGCTCCCCGGCCCGGCCCCGCCGACCGCGATCAGGTAGGCCCGCTCGACCCCCCGGTCGGCGGCGAACTTTTCCACCACTTCGTGGAGGACCTCCCCGTCCTCCAGGCGGATGACGAAGATCCTTCCCTGTTCGGCTTCCGAATATTTCATATCATCTCATCTCCTCCCGGACCGCGGCCAAAACCGCTTTCGTCGCTTCCTCCAGGCTTTTATCCCGGACCAGGGCCCCGGCGGCGGTGTGGTGGCCGCCGCCGCCCACCTTCCCGGCGGCCCGGTTGACGTTGACGTCCTTCTTCGATCTCAGCCAGACTTCCACCCCGGCGGCCTCCCGGTGGAGCATCACCGCCGCCCGGACCCGCCGGATCGAGAGCAGCTGTTTCAGCGCTTCCGAGGCCAGTTCCCGCTGGTAGAAGGTCAGGGAATCGCTGTCGAACATCGTGAACCAGGCCAGCCCGCCGTCCTCCTCGTAACGGACCGTCCGGAGCAGCGCGGCGAGGTCCTCGAGGTAGCTGTCCGGCTGGTTGCAGTAGATCCTCTCCTGGAGGTCCTCGACGTCGATACCCCCCTTGATCAGTTCCCGAACCACTTCCAGGAGGTTCCCCTCGGGGTCGATGTAGCGGAAACCGACCGTGTCGGTGGAGAGCCCGACGTAAAGGGCGTCGGCGATGGTGCCGGAGATCGGAACCGCCAGGGACTTCAATACCTCGAAGACCAGTTCGGCGGTGCCCCCGGCCTCGTAGCGGACATAGTTGACGTCTCCGAAGAAGGCGTTGTCCCGGTGGTGGTCGATATTGACGACCTTGCCTCCCGCCGCCTTCGCCGGCCCGGCCAGGCGGCCGAGCCGGAAATAATCGCAGCAGTCGACGACGATTACCGCCCCGGCCCGCTCGATCGCGGGGTCGTCCCGATCCGGGGAGTAGGATCGGATCAGGCCGTCCCGGTTGAGAAATTCCAGGGCCGGCGGGGCGGGGTCGACCCTCAGGGAGGCCACCTCCTTGCCCAGTCCTTTCAGGGCGGCGGTGACGGCGACCTGGGAGCCGATCGCGTCCCCGTCCGGTTCCTGGTGGGAGAAGACGGCGAAACTCCGGTTCTCCCGGATCATCCGGCTGATCCGGAAGAGCAAATTATCCCTGTCGGGTGGCTTGGCTTCGATCATTGCGGGTGCCGTGAATTCGGTGAAAGCGGCCGGGAAGCTGACATACTCCCGATTATTTCCTCCGATTTCAAGCGAATATTGGGTATAGTCGGTTTTTCAGTAAACCCTCGAACTGTATTTTCGTTTAACATTCAAAGAACAGGGATCTCTGATGCCGGCTGGAGAAGCAGAACTGATCCGCAGGTTCCAGTCCGGGGAGAGGGAGGTCTTCGACGAGCTGATGATCCGCTTCCAGGAAAAGGCCCTGGCCCTGGCGTATTACCGGACCGGGCACCGGGAAGACGCCCTCGATATCGTCCAGGAGGCTTTTGTCCGGATGTACGCGGTCCTTCCGAAGTGGAAGCCCCGGGCCTCGCTCTTCACCTGGCTTTACCGGGTAATCGTCAACCTGGCCTTCGACCGGGCCCGGAAGCAGGTCCGGTCGGGAGAGGTCTCGCTGGAGCGACTGCCCCCGCCCGCCGATCACCGCCGGGCCCGGGATCCCCGGGTCTCCCTGGAGGGCAAGGAGACCGGAAAAAGGATCAGGGAGGCGGTGAGCGCGCTCCCCGAGGGACAGCGGGATGTCTTCGTCCTGAGGCATTACGGGGGATTGAAACTCAAGGAGATCGCCGCCGCCCGGGGTTGCACGGTCGGCGCGGTCAAGGCCAACCTCTTCCAGGCCCTGGGGAAACTCCGCCGGGAGCTGGAGGATCTGAAATGAACTGTAAGAAATTCCAGAGAGAACTGCCGGCTTACCTCTACGGGGAGATCTCCGAAAAGGAACGGGAGAGCTTTGGCGGCCACGCGGAAACCTGCCCGGCCTGCCGGCGCCTGCTGGAGGAGTTGGAAGAGACGGTCTCCCGGCTGGCCGACGCCCCCGGTCCGGAATTTCCCCCCGGAGAGCTGACCGCGCTGCGCGGCCGGGTCCGGGAGAGGGTCCGGCGAGCCGCCCGGGGTTTCGAGCCGGTCCGCCGCCGCCCGGGGGTTCTCTCCCATCCGCTCTTCCTCCCCGGGGCCCTGGCCGCCGCCCTGGTTCTCCTGGTCGTTTTCCGGCAGGCGGCTCCCCCTCCGCCCGAACCCACCGGGGCCGCCGCCCTGGCGGTTTTTTCCGAGAAGGTGGAAGCGGAGTTTCAGGAGTTTGCCGAGATCTGGGACGAAATCGAGGAGATTGAGGCCCTCTTTCCCCCGGACCCGGCCGCCGGGGCCGAGGCGGATAATCGGATCAGGGAATTGGCCGGCCAGGCAATCCGCGGTTCTCATCCGGGGTGAGAGTTGAGGAAATGTTCTCACCCGTTAAATTAAGGAGAATAAGATGAGATGGTTCGTAACCGTTTTCGGGGTCCTGCTGATCTTCGCCGCCGCCGATCTCCGGGCGGAACGTTATTATCCGGCCGGGGGGGACGATCCCGGGCCCGGCGGGGTTGAAGCCTGCCCCGAAGCCGACCGGGGGAACCAGCGGGACGGGTACCGGGGCCCGGGGAGGCGTTACCGGGACATCCGGTTCAAGCAGTTCCGCCGGGAGGTGAGGGAGATGGGGGTGGAGGTGAGAGAGAACGCCCTCCGGATCGAGGAACTCGAGCGGAAGCTGGCGGACCTGGAACCGGGTCCGGAGGCGCGGGAGGCCGGACGCCGGCTGGAGGCGCTCCGGCGCCGGCAGTCCGAGTTGCGTCTGCTCCTGGCCCGGAAGAAAGTCGCCTTTACCCTCCGGGCCCTGGAAGTCGCCGAGGACCGCTACCAGCAGGCCCTCGAGGAGCTCGATGAGGTCCGGGAAACAGTCGAAAGGATCTATCCCGACCTCGCCGACCTCCCCCCGGTCGAATAATTAAGACCGCTGATCAACCGGGCAATTGTCCGGATAACCGGCCGGCAGAACGTCGTTCAGACCCGGTTTATTTCCCTTGGACTCCGCCTTCCTCTTCGCGCTATACTCCCCGGCGTGAGTTACGGGCTAGACGAAGACAGACTGGTGGAGACCTTCCGGGAACTGGTGAAGGTCAACGGGCCCAGCCTGGCCGAGCGGCCGGTCGCCGATTATCTCCGCCGGGCCTTCTCCGGCATCGGGCTGGAGGTGGAGGAGGACCGGGCCGCCGCCGCAACCGGGGGCGACTGCGGCAATCTCCTGGTCCGGCTCCCCGGCCGGGACACCGGCCGGCCCGGCCTGATCTTCTCCTCCCACCTCGACACCATCCTTCCCACCGACAACCTGGAAGTGGCGGAGAAGGACGGGGTCTTTTCTTCCGCCGGCGAGACCATCCTCGGGGCCGATAACCGGGCCGGGGTGGCGGTGCTGCTGGAAATCGCCCGGGCCCTCTCCGAATCCGGGGGGAGCCCGGCGCCCCTGGAGCTGCTCTTCACGGTGGCCGAGGAGAAGGGGCTTCTCGGGGCCAAGGCCCTGAAGAAAGGCTGGCTGCGGGGCAGCCTGGTTTACGTGCTCGATTCCGACGGTCCGGTCGGGAAGATCGTCAACGGCGCCCCTTATGGGGTCAAGATCGCCGTCACCGTCCGGGGGAAGGCCGCCCACGCCGGGATCGACCCGGAGAGCGGGGTCAACGCGATGGTGATCGCCGCCCGGGCGATATCCGCGATGAAACTGGGTCGGATCGATCCGGAGACCACCGCCAACCTCGGGACCATTACCGGCGGCCGCGCCGTCAACATCGTCCCCGAACTGGTCGAGGCGGCCGGGGAGGTCAGGAGTCTCCGGGAAGAGAACCTCCTCCGCCAGGTCGATCATATCGAGGGCTGCTTCCGGGAGGCGGCGGCCGCCGCCGGCGGGGAGATAACGTTTTCCTCCCGTCCCGATTACCCCGGGTACCATTACCCGGCCGACAGTCCGCCGATCCTCCTCTTCCGCCGGGCCCTCGAGCGGCTGGGGCTGGGGATGGAGCTGGAATCCTCCTGCGGGGCCAGCGACGCCAACATCATCAAGGGGTTGGGGATCGACGCCCTGGTGATCGCCGTCGGTTACCTCAAGCCCCACACTTCCGAAGAGAGCCTCCCCCGGCGGGAACTGGTCAACGCCGCCCGCCTGGTCCGGGAACTGATCATCCTCTCGGGGCAGTAGTCAGTAAGCAGTAAGCAGTAAGCAGTAAGCAGTAAACAGGGCTTTGTTGGCACATTCAACGCGCGGTTCTCCGTGATCTCCGTGTCTTAGTGTGAGAAGAGATAGATGAAAATCGGGATTATCGGGCTCCCCAACGCCGGAAAGTCCACCGTATTCAACGCCCTGGCCGCCGCCGGGGCCGAGGTGCAGAAACACCCCTTCACCACCATTGAGCCCAACCTGGGGATGGTTCCGGTCCCCGACCCCCGTCTGGGGCGCCTTGGGGAGATCTTCGCCCCCGAGCGGCTGGTGCCGGCCACCATCAAGT
>PWXJ01000259.1 GCA_003561965.1 PVC group bacterium | reverse complement strand
TAATCCCCTCCAGCCGGCTGAGCCGGGTGGTGGCCCGGAGGGCCTGGCGGTCGGTGACCGAGACGTATTCGGCCCGGGCGCTGTCCTTGAACCAACTGTGCTCCGGCCCGACCCCGGGGTAGTCGAGGCCGGCGGAGACCGAGTGGGTCTCGGTGACCTGGCCGTCTCTGTCCTGGAGGAGGTAGCTGTAACTGCCGTGGAGGACGCCGGGACGACCCCGGAGGAGGGTGGCGGCGTGTTTCCCCGAGGCCAGGCCGAGCCCCCCCGCCTCCACTCCGACCATCCGGACCGGGTCCTTGAAGAAGGGGTGGAAGAGGCCGAGGGCGTTGGAGCCCCCGCCGACGCAGGCGACCAGCACTTCGGGGAGCCGTTTCTTCAGGGCGAGAAACTGCCGCCGGGCCTCCTTCCCGATCACCGACTGGAAGTCCCGGACCATCTCCGGGTAGGGGCGGGGACCGACGGTGGAGCCGAGGAGGTAGTAGGTGCGGCGGACGTTGGCGACCCAGTCCCGCATTGCCTGGTTGCAGGCGTCCTTGAGGGTCTTCGAGCCGGTCTCCACCGGGATCACCGTGGCCCCGAGCAGCTCCATCCGGAAGACGTTGAGGGCCTGACGCCGGATGTCCTCGCTCCCCATATAGACCTCGCAGTCCAGCCCGAGCAGGGCGCAGGCGGTGGCGGCGGCCACCCCGTGCTGGCCGGCGCCGGTCTCGGCGATCACCCGTTTCTTCCCCATCGCCTGAGCCAGGAGGGCCTGGCCGAGGCAGTTATTGATCTTGTGGGCCCCGGTGTGGCAGAGGTCTTCGCGTTTCAGGTAAATCTCCGCCCCCCCGGCGTGTTCGGTCAGCCGCCGGGCGAAGTAGAGCGGGGTGGGCCGGCCGGCGTAATCGGCCAGGAGGTTTTTCAGCCGGTTTTTGAATTCCGGGTCCCGGCGGAAGCGGCGGTAGGAGTCTTCCAGTTCCCGCAGGGGGGAGATCAGGGTCTCGGGGACGAATTGTCCGCCGAATTTCCGGGGTTGTCGGGTTGTTGTCGGTTTATTGTTTTTCATAATTGTCCCTGGTCGGGTGGTGGGGCACGGCATGCCGTGCCCCGGCGACAAACGATCTCAGTTTCTCCGGGTCTTTGAACCCCGGAGCGGATTCCACCCCGGAGGAGACGTCGACTCCCCAGGGTCTGACTTCTTCAATCGCCCGGGCGACGTTTTCCGGGTTGAGTCCGCCGGCCAGGAGAAATTTCATCCCCCGGCCGGAGGCTTCCCGGGCCAGCGACCAGTCGAAGGTCCGTCCGGTGCCCCCCGCTGCCCGGCGGGAATATGTATCGAGGAGGAAGGCCTCGGGTTGATAGCCGGCGAGGCGGTCGGTTTCGATCGGGCCCAGGACCCGGACGGTCTTGAAGTAGGGAAGTCCGAACCGGGAGCAGTACTCCGGCGATTCGTTCCCGTGGAACTGGAGGAAGTCGAGTCCGCAGTCGGCGGCTATCCGGCGGACGGTCTCCGGCCGTTCGTCGAGGAAGACCCCGACCCGCCGGACCCCGGAGGGGACCAGGCCGGTCAGTTTCTTCGCCCCGGAGATATCCAGGTACCGGGGGGTGCCGGGGACGAAGATGAAGCCGGCGAAGTCGACGTCCAGGTTCTTCAGGGCCCGGACGTCCTCTTCCCGGGTCAGGCCGCAGATTTTAATTCTCAGCCGGTGTTGCATAACCAAGCAGTTCACGGATTGCAGCGGCCGGGTCTCCCGACCGGGCCAGGGTTTCTCCGACCAGCAAGGCATCGGCTCCGGCTTCGGCCAGACGCCTGGCGTCCCCGGCGGTTTTGATCCCGCTCTCGGCCACCCGGATCCGGTTTCGGGGGATCAGGGGGAGGAGGCGGAGGGAGGTCTCCAGTTCGACGGTCAGGTCTTTCAGGTTCCGGTTGTTGATCCCGATGACCGGGGCGGGGGTCTCGAGGATATTCTCCAGGGCCGCCTTGGAGTGGGCCTCGACCAGGCAGGTCAGCCCGACCTCTTCCGCTCGGTCGAGATAGTCGGCCAGGTTATCCGGCTCCAGCAGTTCGGCGATCAGGAGGACGGCGTCGGCCCCGGCGGCCCGGGACTGGTAAACCTGGTAGGGGTCGATGACGAAGTCCTTTCTCAGGACCGGGAGGTCGATCTCCGCCTTGACCAGCGCCAGGTCGTCGAGCGAGCCGCCGAACCAGCCGCTCTCGGTGAGGACCGAGACCGCCGCCGCCCCGCCCGCCCGGTAACTCCGGGCCAGCGCCGCGGGGTCGGGGATCGGGGCGATCTTTCCGGCGGAGGGGGAGGATCTTTTTACTTCGGCGATCAAGGCCAGTCCCTCGCCGGCCAGGGCCCCCCGGAAATTCCGGGCGGGGGGGAGATCGCGGATTAATGCCCGGAGCTCGGGGAGAGGCGCCGCGTCTTTCGCCGCCGCCACCTCTTCCCGCTTGCGCGAGATTACCCTTTCGAGGAAATCGTTCATAATATCACGCCATCCTTTGTCGGAGGGGGGGCGGGTTGGTTTTTTGAACTTTCGCTTTAGCGTCGCGAGCCCGCCGGGGGTGTCACGTCCTGATTACCGATCACTGATTACTGATCACTGATCACTGGTTCCTCTTACCCCCGGGTCAGTTTACGCAATTGTTCCAGTTTTCCCAGCGCCGCGCCGGAGTCGACGGCGGCGCGGGCTTTCTCCACCCCTCCGGCCAGGCTCTCCGCCCCGCCGCCGAGCAGGACCGCCGCCCCGGCGTTGAGGAGGGCGGCGTCGGTCTTCGGTCCCTTCTTCCCCTCCAGGATTTCCAGGATGATCCGGGCGTTCTCGGCCGGTTCGCCGCCCTTGAGGTCCTCGGGGCGGCAGGGGTCGAGCCCGGCCTCCTCGGGGGGGAGGTGGAAGGTCCTCACTTCACCGTCATTCAGTTCCGAGACCACGGTGGGGCCGGTCAGGGTGATCTCGTCAAGGCCGTCGGCGCCGTGGCCCACCCAGGCCCGTTCGCTCTCCAGGTCGCCGAGCACCCGGGCCAGGGTCTCGGTCAGGGTCTCACTGTAAACCCCCAGCAGCTGGACCCTGGCCCCGGCCGGGTTGGAGAGGGGCCCGAGAATGTTGAAGACCGTCCGGATCCCGATCTCCCGCCGGGGGCCGATGGCGTGCTTCATCGCCGAGTGAAGCAGCGGGGCGAAGAGGAAGGCGATCCCGGCCTCCTCCAGGCACCGCTCCATCACCTCCGGGGGGGCGGTGATCTTCACCCCCAGCTCTTTCAGGACGTCGGCCGAGCCGCAGCGGCTGGAGACCGAGCGGTTGCCGTGCTTGGCCACGGTGACCCCGGCTCCGGCGGCGATCAGCGCGGCGGCGGTGGAGATGTTGAAGGTATCGGAACGGTCGCCCCCGGTCCCGCAGGTATCGATGATGGTCCGGCCCGCCGGGGCCTTGATCCGCCGGGCCATCTTCCGCATCACTTGGGCGCAGCCGGAGATCTCCTCGACCGTCTCGCCCTTCAGCCTCAATCCCGTGATGAAGGCCGAGATCTGGGAGGGGGTGGCGTCCCCGCTCATAATCGTCTCCATCACCCCGGCCGCCTCCTCCCGGGTCAGGGAGACCCCGGTGATCACCTTGTCGATGGCGTTCTTGATCGGGATCCCCTCGCTGGTCCCGGCGATGAAGTTGTAAAGCAGCCGTTTCCCGGCCCGGGTCAGGATCGACTCCGGGTGGAACTGGACCCCCTCGATCGGGAGTTTTCGGTGCCGCAGGCCCATAATCTCCCCGTCGGGGCCGCGGGCGGTGATCTCCAGCTCTTCCGGGAGGGACTCCTCCTCGACCACCAGGGAGTGGTAGCGGGTGGCCTCGAAGGGGTTGTCGAGGCCGGAGAAGACGGTCTTCCCGTCGTGTTTGATCGGGGAGGTCTTCCCGTGGAGCAGCTTCTCCGCCCGGACGATCTTCCCCCCGAAGGCGGCGGCGACCGCCTGGTGGCCGAGGCAGACCCCGAGGATCGGGACCTTCCCGGCGAAGCTCCGGATCAGGTCGAGGGAGATCCCGGCGTCCTCCGGCCGTCCCGGACCGGGGGAGATGACGATCCGCTCCGGGTTGAGGGCTTCGGCCTCTTCGGCGGTGACCTGGTCGTTGCGCCGGACCGTCACCCCGGCCCCCAGCTCCTCCAGGTATTGCTTCAGGTTGTAGGTGAAGGAATCGTAGTTGTCGATCAGCAGGATCACGTCAGACCTCCTTCGGCCATCTTCACGGCCCCGAAGAGCGCCCGGGCCTTGTTCAGGCATTCCCGGTGTTCCCGTTCCGGGACCGAGTCGGCGACGATCCCGGCCCCGGCCTGGATGTAGGCGGTGTTGTCCTTGACGATGATGGTTCGGATCAGGATGCAGGAGTCGAGGTTGCCGTCGAAGCTGAAGTAGCCGACCGCCCCTCCGTAGGGACCGCGGCGGAAGGGCTCCAGCTCGTCGATGATCTCCATCGCCCGGATCTTCGGGGCCCCGGAGACCGTCCCCGCCGGGAAGGCGGCGGCGAAGGCCGAGTAGGCGTCCTCGCCGGGCTTGAGCTTCCCCCGCAGGTCGGAGACGATGTGCATCACGTGGGAGTAGCGTTCGATCCCCATCATCTCCCCGACCCGGACCGAACCGGGGACCGCGACCCGCCCGAGGTCGTTGCGGCCGAGATCGACCAGCATTATGTGTTCGGCCAGCTCCTTGGGGTCGGCCAGCAGCTCCGCCTCCAGGCGTTCGTCCTCCGGCCGGGAGATCCCCCGCGGCCGGGTCCCGGCGATCGGCCGCAGCCGGGCCTCGCCGTCGGCCGCCTGGACCATAATCTCCGGGGAGGAGCCGACCAGGTGGAGGTCGTCGAAGCGGAGGAAGAACATATAGGGGGAGGGGTTGATCGTCCGCAGGGCCCGGTAGATGTTGAACGGAGGGGCGGAGAGGGGGGCCTCGAATCGCTGGGAGAGGACCACCTGGAGGATATCCCCGGCCCGGATGTGCTCCTGGGCGGCGAGGACCGACCGTTCAAAATCCTTCTGCCGGGTCCGGCTTTTCAGCTCGCCGGCCGACCGGCCGGGCCGGGGCTGGAAATAGGAACCGGGCGAGGTCCCCAGCAGCCTCCCGAGCAGGGTCTCGATCCGGGAGACCGCCTCCGAGTAGGCCCGGTCGGGGTCGGCCTCGATATGGGCGTTGGCGACGACCCTGATCTTGTTGGTCAGCCGGTCGAAGATCAGCAGGGTATCGGCGATCATAAAGGCGAGGTCGGGGAGGCCCAGCTCGTCGAGCTTCTCCGAGGGGAGGTTCTCGAAGTAGCGGGCGCAGTCGTAGCTGACGTAGCCGACCGCCCCCCCGGAGAAGGGAGGGAGGGTCTCGTCGGGGACCGGGCGGTAGTTCTCCAGCAGGCCCTTGAGGAACATCAGGGGATTTTCCGTTTTCACCTTCCGGGTCCGGCCCCGCTCGCTGATCTCGACCTGCCCGCCCCGGCTCTTCAGGACCAGCGACGGGTTGCCCCCGAGAAAGGAGTAGCGGCCGATCCCGGCACCCGGCTCCACTGACTCCAGGAGAAAGGAATAGGGCGAACTCTCCAGCTTGAGAAAGGCCGAGACCGGGGTCTCGAGGTCGGCGATCACCTCGGTATAGACCGGGACCAGGTTACCCTGCCGGGCCTTCTCCCGGAATAATTTTTTGTCTGGGTAGTACATTGGCGGCTCCATTGCTATATGACCTCACTGACAGGCGAAAAAAAACCGCGGGAATGCCCTTCCGGGGTTCCCGCGGTTCGGACTGAGGCCGAAAACTCCGGGCGGACCCCGGCTAATGCCGGGACCAGCCCCAGGCGAAAAAACGGACCGTGTTTTCGGCTCCGGTCTTCATCGTGGTGTTACTATATATAGAAACACCACCCGGGTCAAGAATATTTTTTATTTTTTTTAGTCAATCGGGATGAGAACAGCCGGGTCGGATTCCGGGGTCTCATCGTCGTTGTTTCCGGATTCCTCCCCGTTTTCCGGTGCCGGGGTTTCCGGCTCATCGGCGGCCTCCGGCTCCGGCTCTTGAATAGCTTCCGGCTTGGGTTCTTCGGTCTCTTCTTCCGCCGGTTCTTCCTCGCCGACCACGAAACGTCTCCGTTCCGGATCGAAGACCAGCCGGTCCTTGTTCTCTTCGTACCACTTCCGGATCTCCTCGTCGCTTCCCCGGGCGTCGGTAAATTTGCGGACCAGGTCGCGGGCGTTGGCGACCCGGATGCCGGTGGTCTTGTCCAGGTCCCTGACGGCCATCTCCAACGCGTCGAGATAGCCGTATTCGATGGCCAGCGGGACCATATTCATCAGTGTATTCGTCGGACCGAATTTCGCCCGCCGCCAGGCCCGCTCGACGGCGTCGTCCAGTTCCAGTTCGGGGATCTCCTTAAGGAGCGGGTAAAAGCGAGCGGGGCCGGCGGCGAAGACAAAAAATTCTATCAGGTCGTCATAGGTATCGGGATCCTCCAAGGAGACGACCGCCTTGAACCACTGCCAGGAAAGATAACGGGGCCGGGCCCGGATCCGTTCGATGAGAACCTCCCGGGCGTCTTCGAACCATTTGTTTTCGAGCACTATATAGACCAGGGCCTCGATCTCCGGGAGCGCTTCCAGAATCAACTCCTTGTGCTCGGGCCGGGCCAGCCGATTGAGCGCCTCTCGCAGGTGAAAGTTATGCCGGGTGTCCCGGCGGGCCGATTCCAGGATGATGGGGAAATTTTCCGGGCCGAGCCGGGTCAGCATCTCGACCTGGGGGTCGTTGGGACTAAAAACGCGCTGACCCCGGGAGGCTGCCCGGATCTCCGCCACGTACTGCCGGACCTGGTCGGGGGTCGGGTCGTCGGGGAGCCGGATCTCGGCCAGGGCTTCCCGGTCCGGTCCCCGGGGGTCGTCTTCGCCGGGCACCGCGCAGACCGGGGCCGGAGCCGGGGCCCGGGCCGGTCTTCCTTCCAGGAGCTTCCGGATCTCTTTCAACTCCCGGATGATCCCGGTTTCCAGCGCGGTGGCCGTCGGCTCTCCCTCCGGGTCGCCGAAATACGACTTCGGGGCCCAGGCTTGAACCCGGTCCGGGCTGACGCCCTCCACCCTTCGGGCCAGGTCTTCGCTGTCGGCGAACGGCCCGTGGTCAAGCCGCTCGGTGAATATCCGGATCGCCGTCCGGGTGTTGATTCCGCCCAGCCCCATCAGCTGGTCGGGGCCGGCGGCGTTGATGTTGATCAGGCCCTCGGGGACCGGCGGGTGATGGCCGTAGCCGGGGTCGGGCCGGTCGATATAGGGGAGGGGGAGGGAGCGGCTCCGCCGCC